>JAKAGC010000331.1 GCA_021817755.1 Acidobacteriota bacterium
GATTTCAGCAAAAGAATAATTTTTTATGAAAACAGGAGTTAATGCTGGTAATGGATTTACAATGGAATGACCGAATCCTTTGGCAAAACGATAACCATCGCCACTTGAACCGGAAAAAGGATATGACTTACCACCGGTGGCAATGACAAGAACAGAGGCGGTATATTCTCCCTTAGTTGTTTTTACATGAAATAAATCCTCTACTTTTTGAGTGTCGAGTACGGTTTCGTTATAATGAATTTCTACATGGTTTTTATGTATCTCATGGATTAATACATCGAGTACATCTGTGGCACGTTGGGAACTGGGAAAAACTTTGCCATTTTCATCATAGGTGACATATATACCTCTTTGCCGAAAAAATTGGATTAAATCTTCATTGGTGAAGGTTTTTAATGCTGTTTTTAAAAATCTGGCATTGTCTCCATAATGAGAAAAGAATTGATCGATGGGGGAGGAATGAGTAATATTACACCTGCCGGAGCCGGACATTAAAAGCTTTTTTCCGGGAGCAGGATTTTTTTCTAATAAAAGAATCCGATTTCTTTTGGGACTGTTTAGAGAAATTTGAAGGGCTGCAAACAATCCGGCAGGTCCGGTTCCGATTATAATTATGAGGGGGCTTTTTTGAAAAACCGCCCCCTGAACCCCTGAAAAACTTTTTATATGTGTAGTCTTTTTTGAATTTGCTGCTGTGGAATCTTCTAAATTATTTTTTTCCAAAATTGAATCTCCTAAAGGATTTCGCGGAGCAAGCGTTCGAGCTTTTCGATTTGCACGGGGGACGAATACTTCCGGATTTTCTGGTGGTTTGTATTATACGAAGATTTATAAAACATTTCATCGGCTATAATTCGATGGAGGAGAGAAGCAATGGCATCAACCTGCTGAGGATGGACAACCCATCCGGTTTGGGTCTCATTAATGATTTCTTCGAGAACGGTTTTATAAGTTAATGCAAGGATGGGTTTTCCTGCATAAAGATACTCGAAAATTTTAGCGGAAACAGAACTGGTTCGGTCAGGTAGCGTAATAATTAGAAGCAATTGGGCTGCTGCCTGGAATGCGAGTGCCCTTGGACGGCTAACAAAACCATGCAATTGGATAACAGAATTTTGAATTAAATCCTGAAGCTCTTTTAATTCCTCTTTCCGGTACTCGCCGACAAGATGAATACGAATGTGTTCGGCAAGAGCCTGATTATTTTCTATAATCCGGCGAACGGCATGAAAGAAATACTCAACACGGTTACTGCGATCGGATAATGAAAACCGGCCTGTAAAAACGATATTAAAATGAGATGAATCAAACGGAATGTCTGAGGGCAAATTTACGAGATCATCGGGATCAAACGCATTGGAAATAACTTCACATCGCGGGGGATGGTACTTTTCCCGGTAGTATTGAGTAATGGGCTGTGCAATGGTGGTGACTGCACTGGCTTGAGACAAAGCGTTTTCTTCAATTCGACGGTATGCTTCCATAATGCAATTGTAACGGTTCATTCGTTTTTTTTCGATTGGCTCGAAAATCAACCCATCTCTGAAATCAGCTACAAGGGGAATATTAAACGTCCTGGATAAATGGGTTCCGATTTCGAAGGTCTCTACCGGGGGATAAGTGGCTATAATGACATGGGGTTGTGACTGGTTTATAATCATCTGGCTGCGTTTTATAACACGCTGCTTCCACCATGAATAAATAGAATGGTATTTCCCAGCTTTATTCAATGCTTCGGTGTAAACCCTGAGAACAAGCCATTTAAAACGTTTCAGGAAACATTCACGTTTTCGATTGTAACTGATATCACGAATTCTTATGATACTTGGATTGCCTTTTTCTGTGATATCGTTTCCATATGTATGGGTAAGAATAGAAACATTGTGCCCGAACCGTGCAAGGTATTTTCCCATCTGCACGGGCCGCATGGTTCCACCACTATTTACAGGGGGATAATAATAGGCAATAATTAGTATGTTCATCTTTGTTCACTGATTAAACGGATTTCTCTGATAATTTTCGCTCACGAATTATTCAAACTATCATGTATTTTTTTTTCATTTCAAATAACACAACATGCGAAGAAGAGTTGGCGTAGGGAGATTGGGTTTGATTAATGCTTGATTGCAATTATAAAGGCATAATCTTTTAGTATGTCGGTACGCGCACTTTTTTGGGGTTCAAAACCACACTGCCGTATCAATTCTTCGAGCTCTTCTATGGAATACCGCTTATACCCAACAGAAGATTTTTTCTGATCGGTTTCGACATTGAACTGGATATATAAATAACCCTTATCCGAGCATAAATAATTCACTTTTTGGAGTATGGCACGAATACGTTTTAATGATAAAATCTGGATAATCCCTATCATACATATAAGATCAAATTTCCCGGGATTTTGCATATGAAATGTTTGGTCGGTTTCGATGTCGAGTATGTGAATGGGCACCTGAGGAACGAGCTTACGTGTGAATTTTTCAACAATCTCTTTTGATATATCGATGCCTTCAAAATGACTCTTAGGAGAAATGGAGAGCATTTGCTTTAAATACCGCCCTGTTCCGCATCCGATATCGAGAACAGAAACAGGTGGCTTGATTTCGTGGAATAGGTTCTCCATGAGTGCGACAATCTTTTGCTGGTCATTCTCACCGGTGTACCCATCCACTTCGCTTGGGTCGATTCCTTCGGGCGACTGGAAATGTAGTCCACGATAATAGGATTTATAACGGATGCTGTCCCACCCACATGCATAAATTAGTTTTTTATATGGCTTTATTCGTAAAAGGATCCGGTGGATGAAATAGAGTATTGATTTTATTGGTTGTTTCATTTTTCTGTTAAGGGGGGCTTTTTGAAAAACGCCCCCCTTTACCCCCTTAAAACTTTTTGATAATTTATTTCCAGGGAAAGTTTTTTAAGGGTTTAATGGGATGGTCTTTTGGATAACGTTAAGGAGTTGTTCCATGTTTTTCTCTGCGGTTAATTCCCGGGCTGCAATATTGGCCTTTTCCTTGTATTCCATGATTTGTTGAGCTGTTAAACGATTCAATTCATTGGCCATCTGTTGAGGCTGAAAACTGCTTAATACGATACCGCATTGGTACTGATTCACAATTTCCGCCTGAGGCTGAGGAAAAGGTCCGGTTACTATTCCAAGACGGGCTTGGAGGGATTCAAAAAATTTATTACCTAAAGCATACCGCAAATTCAAAGAATTGGGTTTGAATATGAGTAATGATAAATCATATGCATTGGTTTTAGGGACTATTTGCTCCCTGGATACCGGGGGAATGAGCCGGACCTTGGAACTGGTTGATACCATGGCTTCAAGTTTTTTATAATAGTTTTTATCAAGAGGAACAAGTATCAAATCAAGTTGAAAGCGGGAATCAAGGTACTGTGCAAGATGAATCATGGATTCCCATTGTCTGTGAGGAAGTGCGATCCCATGGGAGATGAGTCGTATTTTATCTTTTTCAACCGGTACAGGCGATGCTTCCGTATACTCGGTAGCATTGGTGATAACGACAGGATCAATTCCATAGTTCTTTTTATACTCCCTTGCAATGGGTTGAGTTACGGTAATGAATTGATGGCACTGTTGAAGATATGTTTTACATAAATATTGGTTGTAAGGCTGGAAAAAGAATCGCCAGATAAATTGCTCTTCAAAATGCCGGGGAGTATACTCATGAGCATCCCATAATACTTTAGGCTGATTGGGAGCACTTTCAGCGATTTTTAAAGCAAAAGGAAGAGTTTCAATGTCATTGGCATAAATAAGATCAAAATGCCTTTTGGATAAAATTGGAATAAGGGGTTGATAATCATATAAACTCCAGTATATTTTTTCAAAGCGGTGAAGCTTATATTCAAGGGCCCGGAAGAGTTTTCCAAAGGAGGAGCGGGTAACTTGTGAAATAGGGTAAAATTCAACATCATCGAGCTCAGGACTATGAGTCCCGATAGTGGTTATTTTATAATACTTTCTTAAATAATCGATCTGCCGGAACACACGGGGATCCGTATTTAAATCTGAAAACGCTATAATCAATATATGCTGCATTCTATTCTCCTTCTACGGATTTTTTTATTCCTATTATAAACGAAACACTTTTTTCCATACGGCGAAACTGATGATATTCCATATGATGCGTATATCATCATAGTTTGCATTTTGGATACGGCTATCCCATTGTTCCAATAATCTTGGAACATCTATAAAAGAATCTATTTCTCTGTTTAAATAAGCTTTCAATGGTTCTTTCAACCGGGCAAGCCAGAGAGAATCAGGGATGAAAAATCCTTTCTTATCGGTCCGTAATCGAATCTCATCCGGGATAATGTCTTTCATGGCTTCGCGTAGTAAATACTTACTCCATCCATTGTGGATTTTATAAACAGGAGGAATACGGAATACATATTCGATGAGTTTTAAATAATCCGAAAATGGAGCGCGTGCTTCCACAGAAAAACGCATGGAGTTCCGGTCTTCGTATTTTAAAAGATTTCCGAGTTTTTGCCGGGTAAAGAATTCGAGGAGCATGGTATTCATGGATGAAAAGTCCCTGTCACGAATAAGATCAAAACGGTGTTTTTGGGATTCCCAGAATTCTTTTTTTATAAATTGTTGAGGCCCTTTAGGGGTTGTCCTGTATTTCCGGATTACAGAATATGGAATAAATTTTCGCCGGATTTGTTTAATTAAATCGGTACGGAGTTGGTTTTTATAGAGCGGGGCATTGTTTAGATGGTTCCATTCGCGTGAAAATCCTTTCATATCAAAATGATTAAGAAACTGGTAAAACAGTACGGGGTAATACATGGTATAACCGGTGAAGAGTTCGTCGGCACCTTGACCATCGAGAAGAACTTTCACATTATTTTCGTGCGCGAGCTTCATAACTCGATATTGGGCATATACAGATGGAGAACCGTAAGGGGTATCCTGGGTATATGCAATATCTTCGATATCCTGCAAGAATTCATCTGGTTGAGGGGTGGTGAGGAAGGATTGAGCTTTTGCATGTTGAGCGGCTTTTATGGCCCATGGTGTTTCATCGATTGGAGTATTGGGAAAAGAAGCGGTAAATACTTTTTGTTGGCCCTGGGTATGAGTATCGATTCCTTTTTCTTGGGCGATTAAGCGGCTGATGGAGCATACGACTGCGGAACTGTCTATGCCTCCGCTTAATGCAGATCCAACCGGAACATCTGAACGTAACCGGAGCCGTATACCTTCAAGAATGAGTTCACGGATATCTCGAATATACTCTTTTGATTGGGATTCATTAAATGGATACCACTTCTCTTCGCTGTAAAGTGAATAGTATTTCCAGGTATTGAATGTTCCATCGGGGAAATTATATAAAAATGCATGCGATGGCTTCAATTCGAAAATATTTTTAAAGAAGCCTTTATCTTCAAGATTGGGTGCACCTAATATTATAAAATCAAAAAGGGTTTCGGGTACAAGTTCTTTC
>JAKAGC010000332.1 GCA_021817755.1 Acidobacteriota bacterium
CCGCGGCTCTATGGAACGTTAATACCGAAGAGAATGGAAAACCCATTGCCATTTGCAAAAAACATCAAAGTCCGGTTATTTCCGGTGTGTTCTCTCCCGATGGAAAAAATCTGTTGACTGCGTCATATGACGGTACAGCCATTTTATGGGATTTGAAAGGAAACGCTTTGACCGTTTTCAAACACCGGGACCGGGTAAATAGTGCCTTATTCTCAACCGATGGCAAACATATTATCACCGCCTCAGATGATGGGACCGCAAAGCTGTGGGACTTACGCGGAAACCTAGTGGCAGATATGAATAAACACAAAGGAAAGGTTTTCTATGCCCTATTTTCCCCCAGTAGTAAACAGGTAATTACTACTTCCGAGGATACAACCGCTAAAATCTGGTTGACCCCGGAAGCCATATTCGAACTACTTCATTAAACTCTATCAAAAACGAAAATTAAAGCAATACATTTGCCTCTTTTTATATCCGCAATAATCAAACCATAAATTCAGTAGTTATTATTTATTTGGAAGCGCATAAATGTCGCGGTATTTTTTCTCCAGGTAATGAATGAACGGCTCTGCGGAAAGCGACTCTCCGGTTAACTTCCGGATCAACTCTTCCGCATCCATTCGATGCCCTATAGAATGAACATTATTCCGCAGCCATTCCCGAATGATAGGTAGTTTCCCGCTTTTAATCGTTTCGCTCAAATCCGGGATGTCCTTTTGCATGCGATTCACCATCATGGCACCGTACAGATTACCCAGTGCATAAGAGGGGAAATACCCAAATGCCCCCATAGACCAATGAACATCCTGCAATACACCGTCTTTGTAATCCTCGGGCCGAATACCCAAAAACTCTTCCATCTTTTGATCCCATGCTGCGGGTAAATCTTTCACTTCGAGTTTTCCATCGATTAAAAGAGCTTCGATCTCAAACCGGAGCATGATATGAAGGGAATAGGTCACTTCGTCTGCTTCGACTCTGATCAACGACGGTTTAACGGTGTTAATCATCTTATAGAAACGGTCCAGGTTAATGTTTACCAATGGACGGGAAAACATGCCCGTAAGCTGGGGATAGAAATGATACCAGAAGTCCCGGCTGCGTCCGATAATATTCTCCCAGATCCGGGACTGGCTTTCATGAATCCCAAACGAGATGGGTTCGCCAAGCGGTGAGCCGTAATCATCGATTCTTAATCCCTGCTCATACAAGGCATGCCCGGTTTCATGAATGGTGCTAAAAATAGCAGTTTTGAAATTATTTTTATGAAGCCGCGTCGTGATTCGAACATCGGTGGGATGAAACGTTGTGGTAAACGGATGAGCGGATTTATCCTGCCTGCCGCAAGTAAAATCGTATCCCATTACCTCTGCGACTTTTAATCCGAATTCCCATTGTTTATCCACATCAAATGAACGCTGCATGGGTTTATCATCGATTGGAGTTCCTTTCTCCCGAATATCTTTGACAAGCTGAACAAGAGCTTCTTTCAACCGGTTAAAAAGAATAGTAATTTTTTCCGTGTTCATTCCAGGCTCGAACTTATCGATAAGTGCATCGTAAGGAGTCGTGGTATAGCCGTAATATTCGGCTTCCTTTCGTTTAAAATCGATAATCTTCTCAAGATAGGGAGCAAACGCATTAAAATCATTTTCAACCCGTGCTTTCTGCCAGACTTGCTGACTTTTGGCAGTAAGAAGAGCAAGTTCCTTAACAAAATCCGCCGGTAAAGTAGAAACATCGCGGTAATCTTTCCAGGCCAGGTAAAGCATGCGGCGGGTATCTGCATCGGTTTGAGGTTGTAACGGTTCGCCGGTTTCCATATTAACAAGCCCTTTCAGGCAATTGAGAAACTCCTGGCCGGTGTGTAACCGGTGGGCGAGAGTACTTAGATAAGAAATATGTTCTGCCCGGGCATCTCCTGCTCCTTCGGGCATATAGGTTTCCTGGTCCCAATGCAATACGGCACCAATGGAATCAATTTTTTTTATCTCTGCGAGACGGTCTTTTAATTCTTGAATACTCATTGTTCACTCCTGTTTTTTGCTGATTTTTATTCCTATTATATTTTAAAATACAATTGAGTTTTAATAATCCAGTTAATCATTGAGTCGTTTTTCCATATCGAGTAAAATCTGACGTCTGGGAGTAATGATCTCGAGCTCATCGTAAAATTCGACACGGTCTATCAACTCGCCGGTGGTAACACTGATGATAAATAACAAATAATACCAGGGTATATCAACCCCATTATGCAATGCAGGCATTCCCAATTGAATACTAAATATAACCTGGGGAATGAAGAAACCGGTGAGCAACCTGCAAATACTGAGAAATGGATGGGTTTTCTGTTTTACTCCTATAAATAACCATTTCCTGTAAAGGTAAAGGAAGAGTTTCAGCAGCCCTACTGTAATAAATAAAGCCGTTTCTCCTGTAAGACATCCAGTGAGATAGAGACCATCGAACACCGTATGTGCGCTGTGAAAATCCATTACCCCTATTTTCATGGCTACCTGGTAGATGCGATCGATGGCAAATAGAGAGAAAAATCCAATGTACACGGTTATCCAACCCAATATGGGATATTCTTTAAAAAACATCAAATATAACCAGCCAAGTCCGAGGAAAGCTGAAAATAAGGCAATTTCCCGACTCAACCAGGATTTCTTAAAATTAAAAATCGCACGGTAAGAGCGTTCCTTATGCCCAAGATGAATCGTTCCCGCGCCTGTTCCGATGATACCCACAAATAGGAATAAAAAGGGATTGGGATTGAATGGCATAACGATGGAGGCCGTCAATAAAGCAACTAGTATAAAGGCTATGGATGTAAAAAACACCAATGTCCATTCGGATTTCAATGTGATCTTTCGCTCCGGGAGTTTCTGGGAAGCTTCAAATAGCCGGGTATTGGTTAGTGGTTCATGAAAAAAGACACTTTCGGGTTTATTCTGTTGTGAGCGAAGGGGCTTGAATTGAATCGAAGGGTTTAATCCGGCATTTGTAAATCCATCCTGGCGCTGAATAGGAATGTCACCGACGATGTCTTCTATTTTTAAAGCTCCCACAGGGCAAGCCGTAACGCATGCAGGAGAGTCATTCTGTTTTAAACGTCCATTGCAAAAATCACATTTCTCGATGACTCCCGAAACGGGATTAAAACGTGGAGCGTCATAGGGACATGCCCAGGTACAATATTTACACCCCATACATAATTGAGGATCGATAATTACCGCACCCGTTTCTTTGTCTTTGGAATAGGCACCGGATGGACAAGCATTGAGGCAGGCCGGTATTTCACAATGATTGCAGGATAGAGAGAAATTAAATAAGGGTAATTCGGGATGGTGAACTTCATTGAAGGTGTAAATCTCCCGCCAATTGATACCCTCCCCTTTTCGGTGTGAATTTTCGATGGTACAAGCGATGACGCAAGCGCCGCATCCGGTACATCGATTCAGATCGACTACAAAACAATGCTGCATTCTGTGATCTTTCTCCCAAAGGCTGAACTTCGCAATATTGTTTGTTCAGATTCCGTTATCAAATGTTTATCTCTCATTTCTGAGCCGCCACTCGTTCGACATTAACCAGGTTATCATGAAAAGCCGCTCCGTAGCCCATATCGGTTTCCCGCCCATAGGAAAGAAAATTCACGGTGCCGCCATCGGTAATCCACCAGCCATTGGTCATACACACACACCCTTTACGCATACTGAAATCGATTTTCATTTCTACTTCGATGCTGCCCCGTTCATTGTAAACGCGGACAAGAGCACCTGGAGGAATCTTACGGTCTGCCGCATCTTCCGGGTTCATTTCCAGGTAAGGTTTCGGGCTGAATTGCCGAATCAAACTCAGATTATTGAATTGAGAATGGGTCCGGTTTTTGGTATTCGGTGTCATGAAATAGAGAGGATATTTCCCCGTTCTTCCTAACGGAGAACGGATGGATTCCTCCGATTCTTTATATACCGGAAGCGGATCAAGGTTCCAACGGTCCTCCGCTTCCTTTGAGTAGAGTTCAATTTTACGGGAAGGAGTTCTGAATATATAATCTTCAAAGACTACCTCTTCCGTTCCCGGAGCCAATAATGGGCCTTTCTTTAGTTTCTCCAGGGTTAATTCCGGGAATGGGGTTAGCCTGGATTCCAGGTAGGATTCGATATCTTTATCAGATGAACCCGGAAAATTTTCTGCGATGATCTCGAGAGGAAAATCGAACCGCTCTGCCAGTAAACGGTAGATCTCGCTTTCCGGTTTCACTTCTCCCGGCGGATCAATAATCTTTTGTTTGAACTGGATATAAGGGTGCCAGTACGATCCGATGATATCAGATTGCTCGAAAAGAGTTTTGGCAGGAAGAACAATATCCGCCTCACGTGCCGTATCGGTAAGAAACTGTTCGACAACCACCCGGAAATCAAGGGAATGGAAGGCTTTAAGAACCGTATGGGTTTCGGGGTTTTGCGTAATTGGATTTCCCCGTTCAACCCAGATCATTTTCAACTTGGGATTGGTTTGAGCCAGCATGTCCTGACCCAATCGCGCGATAGAAATCGAACAACGGGTGATATTATCCGGGATTTCCGGTGGAAAAGAAGCAATCGGATCAAGCACTTCTTCAAATATCCCCGATTGAAGATTGGCATATATCCAACCTGCGCCCGGTTTCCCGATATTCCCTGTAATTGCCGTCAAAGCAATCATCGCCCGGATAGCCTGCCCGCTATTGGTATAACGCTGCATCCCAAAACCGGCACAAAGACTTACCGGAGGATTGGAAGCAATTTCATCTGCCAGGCGGAAAATATAATTTTCAGGAATTTCCGCAATCGCCGACGCACGTTCCGGTGGATATGCCATGGCAAGGTCCTTGAATTCTTCAAATCCGTATACATAATTCTTTATAAATTCATGATCGATGGTATTCTTTTTTATTAAAAGATATGCAATTCCAAGAGCAAGCACCCCATCCGTTCCCGGACGCGGTTGAATCAGTAGATGAGCCCGGTCTGCGGATAACGTTCTTCTCGGATCGATGACAATGAGTTTCGCACCTTTTTCTACCGCACGGTCGATGGAACGCATTTGTTGGATATTGGTTTCCGCCGGGTTTTTCCCCCATAAAATAATGAGCTTTGCATTCTCGATATCCCAGGGTGCATTGTGTTTGTTTTCACCCAGCGTCAAGCGAGTCGCTTCAAGTCCCGCAGGCCAGCACAAATCGCCATAAGTAGTCGTGTATCCCCCATATAGTTTCCAAAATTTGCTCCCTACTGCATTTAATAATCCCTTCGTTCCTGACCCGGTATAATACAATATACTTTGGGGACTGTATGTTTCTCTAAAGTATTTCAGTTTTTCAACGATCACATTCAGCGCATCATCCCAGGAGATACGTTCAAACCCGGTACCGTCGCTTTTGCGTTTTAGAGGATAGAGAATGCGATCTTTCGCATA
>JAKAGC010000333.1 GCA_021817755.1 Acidobacteriota bacterium
CCTGCTAATATGGGAGGCCGTACTGTGGATTTCGCTGTTGACGAGAAAAACTCATCGATTATTTACGCAGCTATCGGCCCCAGTGGACTATGGAAATCGATAGATAACGGTATTCATTGGTTTTCTATTTTCGAATCGGGTGGCTCGGGTTCGATTGGAGCTGTTGCAATCTCCAGAAGCCACAGTGATATGGTTTGGTTAGGAACAGGAGAAGCTACGGGACGAAACAGCGTGGGCATCGGTGACGGAGTCTATAAATCGGAAGATGGCGGCAAATCATGGAAAAACATGGGGCTCAAAGATACCCGCCATATCGACCGTATCCTGATCGATCCTCTTAACCCGGATATTGTTTATGTGGGCGCTATGGGCCATCTATGGGGACCAAACACGGAACGGGGAGTTTTTAAAACTACTGACGGTGGTAAAACCTGGAAGAAAACTCTCTATATCGACGATTATACGGGTATTGCAGATATGGCGATGGATCCTTCCAATAGCCGTATTATATATGCTGCAACCTACTACTATGTTCGTTTACCTTATAATTTTATCAGCGGAGGGGCCTCCAGTGCTTTGTATAAATCCACAGACGGAGGGGAAACCTGGAAACGCCTCTCTAATGGTTTACCTGACGGTCTTAACGGTCGCATTGGGGTAGCTGTCTCCAAAAGTAATCCCAACGTGGTTTATACTCTCATCGAAAACAAAAACGGGGGTATTTTCCGCTCTGAAGATAAAGGGGATTCCCGGCAGAGAATGTGCGATCAAAAAACCTATGCCCAGGTTAAGTTCCGCCCGTTCTATTATAGCAAAATTACTATCGATCCAAATAATGACCTGGTGATTTATGCGTACTCGGGAAAAGCATATATCTCTGAAGATGGAGGAAAAACTTTCAGTGAAATCGGCGAAGGTGTACACGCTGATCATCACCGCATCTGGGTAGACCCTGCGAATTCGAATCATATTATCGATGGGAACGACGGTGGTATAGATATCTCCTGGGACCGTGGAAAATCCTGGTACGGAGTGGAAAACGGTAGCTGGGCGGAAGTCTATAAAGTGGCTTTCGATATGCGAGAACCTTATTATGTGTATATTGGCCTCCAGGATAACGGCAATTGGGTGGGTACTTCCAATTCACGGGATAAAAACGGCATTATGAACCACCACTGGACGCCCTGCGGCGAAGGGGATGGATTTTATACGCAGGTGGACCCGAGAAATTATAATATTCTTTACAGAAACTACCAGATGGGCCATATTGAACGCTTCCTCCAGGATTCGGGACAATACCTGGATATTATGCCGAGAAGCTCTCTATCGGAAGAACCTTTCCGCTTTAACTGGAACTCTCCAATCCTTCTTTCACCCAATAACCCGGATATCCTCTATTTTGGAGGTAATTTCCTTTTTAAATCGATGGACGGAGGGAACTCCTGGGAAAAAATCAGCCCTGACCTTACCACCAATAATCCTGAAATGCAAAAAGATTCAGGTGGACCTATTTCTCTTGAAAATACAGGTGCAGAAGTTCATTGTACTATTTATTCTATTTCCGAATCCCCGGTCAAACCGGGTATTATTTGGACTGGAACAGATGATGGGAATCTCTGGGTAACACGCGACAATGGGAAAAACTGGGAAAATACGATTAAGAATATTAAAGGGCTTCCGAATCCGGCATGGGTTTCATGTGTGGAAACCTCTCACTTTAGCGAAGGAACTGTATACGTGACATTTGACCGGCACAACTCGGACGATTATGCCCCTTATGTCTATAAAAGTACAGACTTTGGGAAAACCTGGACTAAGTTAAGTGCGAATCTACCCTCTACGGGTTATTTATTTGTTGTTCGCGAAAGCCGGAAAAATAAAAACCTGCTCTTCCTTGGTAGTGAATTCGGGCTTTTTATCAGTTTTGATGCAGGGGACAAATGGTATCCTTTTAAGAATGGTTTCCCTACTGTGGCTGTCCGTGATATCATGATTCACTCCCGCGATAATGCTCTTCTAGTAGGAACCCATGGACGGGGTGTGTATATTATGGATGATATTACGCCGCTTGAAAATATCTCATCGGATGTTTTCATGAAAGATATATTCCTCTTCGATATTAAACCTGCTACGATCTACTTTGAACGAAAAAGTACGGATTTAAACGG
This sequence comes from Acidobacteriota bacterium, assembly GCA_021817755.1. GTDB lineage: Bacteria > Acidobacteriota > Aminicenantia > UBA2199 > UBA2199 > JAKAGC01. The sequence goes on from JAKAGC010000333.1 coordinate 2,169, forward strand.
AACACCGCTTTTTTCCATGCCGAATCCTCCTTTTGGTGCCTGCATTTCCTACTACTTCACTAAGAAAACCCTCAAAGAATCGGATAAAGAACAGAAACCTCTTTTTCATATTTATGATTCTGCAAATAATTTCATTCGAACTCTTGAAGGAACAACAGAAAATGGATTAAACCGAATTTATTGGGATTTGCGTGATAAACCTGTTTTTAAAAAATTGCCTGAAATATTCAAAGGGGACCTCTTGAAATGGTTGGGGGAACCGAAAGGACCATTTGTTCTTCCGGGAACCTACAAAATCGTTATGGAATATGGGAATGAGAAGATTGAAAAGACAGTTGATGTACAAAAAGATAAAGGCCTGATCTTCCCATTGGATGAATGGAAGGAAAACCGCCAGGCGGTGATGACACTTAATGACATGCTGCGAAAAGGTTTTGGAGTTGTTTACGGCCTACAGATGGTTAATATGGAACTGGCTAAACTGGAAAATGTACTAAAGGGAATGGAAAAGAAACCGGAAGTGGTAATACGTAAACTGGAAGAGATCAAAACCAAGATGAAAGGGATTGCGGAGGAATTTAATATTCCTTCGGATGATTCCGGTTTTTATCGTCGTCCTTTGAAACAATCTCTACATGGCGGGCCTCTGCCTGAACAGATTTTCATGCTGGAAGTGGCATTGAATAATTTCCCTGGAAAACCGACTGAAACGATGAAAACACGAATCAATGAAATCATGCAAAAAGCATTGCCTTTATTGGGTGAGGCCATGACTTTGATGAATACGGATATACCGGAACTAAATAAACTGCTTCGTGAGAATAATTTTGATTATATAACGTTACCATCTCTTAAAGAAGAATAGAGTAATTTGTTTTTTAATCCACAGGGACGGGTATTGAATTACAATTTTTGGAATTCATATACTCGTCCCATAATCCTTAATGAAAATTAAAACGATTTATTTACGAAAGTAAAATTTTTCTACCTGCATCATAAAATGTTTTGGAATAAATTCAAAAGAATTGGGCAAACCCGGGGTGAGATTCATATTGTTTTTTTTTATTTAATGAATGGAATTAAATTAATTCCCAACAAATAGTGTAAATTGGGAGATTAAAAATGGCCGATTTGAAACGTATGCATACGAAACAAATGGCCGATGCGTATAAAGCGCACCGGGGATTTTTAACCCTTTCTCTTCTATTTATTCTAATCTTTATATCTTCCGGGATAACTATAGCAGAGACTCAACCGGATTCGGATAAAGCATGGGAAACGGTTAAAAGCAAGATTCTTAAAACCGGGTTATCGAATAAAGTCATATACCGTAGCAAAGAACCGCTAAAAGGTGGACAGGAAATCAAATGCTGGGATAGAACGATAAAGGTTCCGGCACATTTTGAGCAAGCGTGGTTCTTTTTTGTCGATGACCAACCGATGGCCAACTGGGGGCATAAATGCCGGTATATTTTCGTCGATGTCCAAACCTTTAAATACCAGGTAATCGATTCCACCAGCCCCCCAAACTCCCTGGACGACATGTTCCAGATCTACCCACCACCGGATTAAATCTGACTGCACTTTTAAAAATCTATTAAATCAATCACTTAAGTGGAGGTGTTTATGAACGGAAAGTTCTTTTCAAAAAAGAAGATGATCTTTTCAGTGGGAATTGTTGTAACTGTACTTTTCCTGCTGGTTTTCCTGAGTAATGTGACGGCTCAGATACGAAAGATGGATGTCAAAGACCGGGAAATAAAAAAAATCATCACATTGGATGTTGCCAAGGATTTAATGATTAAATCCGTTTACAATAACCAATTGGGAAAACGGGCATTGTATGCCAACCCTGTTTTTAAACAAAAAGGCGTTAAAATTTCGAGCTGGCGAAACCCCAACTTACTAACTGTAAAAAACGATTCCTGGTTTTTCTTTGTGGATGAAATGCCGGGAGCGAACTGGGAGCACAAAGCGAGTTATATTATGGTAGATAAGGTCTCAGGAGCAGTGGAAAAAATCGAAACCATGAGCCCTCCTGAAGAAACCCTGGAAATGAAACCACTGAATGAAATCGCCACGGTTCATATGGCAGTATTAAAAGATAATGTGAAAGCGATTTCCATTTCAGCAGCGAAATTTGGCGGAATTATTCAATTTCTAAAAAGACCTCGCTATGCAGTGGTATTAAGTGGAGGGATGAATAATACCTACAATTATGGCCGGTATTGGAATGATATGTCGTTTATCTATAAGGCTCTAAAACAGAAATACGGTTACTCGGATTCTGAAATCATTGTACTGTTTGCAAACGGAACGCATACGCCCAGTGCAGACCTGGATGGAGACGGTACGGCTGATATCGATTATGCCTGTACCAAAGCCAACCTAACAACGGTTATGAATAAAGTTGCAGGTAACATTGCAGCAGATGGGAAATTCTTTTTCTATGCCACGAACCACGGTGGCGATGATGCCGGCGATTACAACTCAAACCTCATTTTGTGGGGTGAATCCATTAAGGACAGCGAATTCGCAGCATTAACCAAGAATATCAAATGCGGACAAGCCAATTATGTTTTTGAACAGTGTTTCAGTGGTGGAATGATGGATGATATTCTAAAAGCACAAACCTATCCGTGCAGTAATCCTAAAGTCTGTGTCATGACTGCTGCGCGGCATGATGAAGTTTCCTGGGGATGCGATACGGAAGGGTCATATGATGAATATATCTACCACTGGACCTCAGCCATTTTCGGTAAAACTCCTACTGGAGCTGCTGTAAATGCGGATACAAACCACGATGGCATTGTAAGCATGAAAGAAGCCCATGAATATGCCAAAAGCCATGATAGCCAGGATGAACATCCTCAAATTGGTTCCTGTATTGCAACCGCAAGCGATACGGGATTGTAGAATTTTGATTTTTGAAATTTAAATGAGATGATTTATTTGAATGGGTAGGGGCAGAATTATTCTGTCACCTGCCCTTTTTTACATATGTCCTTATATTCACAAAAACCGCAGGAAAAATTTTCATTCTTTTCAAACACTCCCTGTTTGATATTATCGACTACGAACCGGATTATCTCAAGCATACGGTTATAATCAAAATCCACATCCCTTGGATCGATCAAAATTTCCTGGTGCTTGATACTGGAAGCATTTTTGGAATAGATGATCTTAAACTTCAACCGTTTGATTACATCACCGAAGTTTTTTTCAAAGAGATAACGGTAAATGATAACCTGGAGATAAGATGCTCTGACTCGGGCT
>JAKAGC010000334.1 GCA_021817755.1 Acidobacteriota bacterium
TTCTGAACTAAGATGACTCTATTCTGAGAGACATTAACTTCCCTCTGAACGAAGTTAACTCCGTTCTGAAATGAATTAGCTTCCTTCTGAACTTCAGTGGCTCTATTTTGATATGAACTCACTTCCTTCTGAAAGAGGATGGTTCTATTCAGAGATAGATTAATGCTATTCTGAAATAGATTCGTTTAATTCAGAAGGAGATTAGTCTATTTCTGAGAGAGATTAATTCATCTCAAAGGGAAGCTAATCTATCTCTATGATGCATCGATGCATCATTTATTGAGAACGTTGCAACATTTTGTTGCAACGTTGCATTTCAAGAATACAAACTATAAGAAAATTCATTTTTACTTCGGTAAATAATACCAATAGCCCGGAAATTACGCTTACCTATTCCTAAGCATCACCTTGCTCCCATGGGATGGAATTCGGTAAAATACCGATATTTCAACTCTAATAATCCCCTGCCCGGAATTGGGCCAGCTCATCCGGTGTGGTATTGGGAAAATCATTTAAAAGCTTCTTATCGGATTTTGAATGCAATTCCTTAAGTTTTTTATCCGCCCATCCCTCCAGTTCCTTTTTGTGTTCCCGGATAATCGATTTATATTTATTGTTATATTGGTCACAGAGGTAGTGGAGGTGGTTGAAGTGGCTGAGGAAGTTAAGGTCGCGGAGATAGCTTAGGTTACAGAGATCGTGGAGGTAGCTGAGATTGCTGAGATCACGGAGGTAGCGAAGGTCGCGGAGGTCAGCTCTGTAGCGAAGTTCTTGATAGTCACTTAGGGTACTGAGATAGCAGAGATCGCAGAGATGGCTAAGATCACTTAGATCACCGAGATCACTAAAGTCGTAAAGATCACAGAATACTAAAATAATATTGTTTGATTTCATCTTCTCTATCGTAAAAGCGAAATCCCTCAAATTCCTTGTACCGGCAATTAAAAAAACAAAACTATTATTATGCCTAAAAAGAAATTCCAAACAGTGATCATTAGTAGGATTCTCTACTTTATCAAATTCAAGAATTTGTCTTTTTATATTTGCAATCAGGTTATCTTTTTCAGTTCCTCCGGCTCGAAAGAGAATGGAACTTCCCACCGATTGAATAAATGGATGAATTGCATGCTGAAATAAATCCCATCCTTTTTCTGCCATTTCCCCGGCGTATTTGTATATTGGATAATGAGCAAATAATTGATTGATTTTTTTTTCATTTGCTTCATTATAGGAAATACAGGGAAGAATTTCCAGGACTTTATGGGCAAATTGCTGCTCCATCTTACCCTGAGTCTCCTTTACTACCATATCCCATAAACAGGATTCCCACAGATTCATATTTTCCAAGTACTCTTTCTCTTCCAGGTGTTCGATGATCTCTGTAAAAAACTGTTCCGCATTGCCAATATTGACAAATAATTTAAATGTTTCCCCCCAGTAATCGTGTCCCCTGTATTCCAGGATATCCAGCGGATTTTTACTACGGGCAAAATACCAGGCGGCCAGGTACTCCTGAAACGTGAGATGCAGAAACCCGAATTTTCCTTCCGATTCATAGAGCAGCCCCGCTTTTACCACCATTTCTTTTAAAAATCTCATTCGCGGCTGTTCCTCGATGAGTTCCGGTAGTAAATTTTCTATTTCCGGGAGCGTGATTTCCCTCCGGTTTTCCTTCATAAGGAAGACCGCAATACCTGCCAGGTTATGCATGCTGTTCTCTACCGAGAAACTCACATTTAACTTGCGATTCGCCACATTCCACAACTCGATCATCACCTTGAGGCACTCTTCATACAATTTGTGCCGCTCCTTCGGTAATACCGCTCGGGTACGGTGTACAATGGCAATAATGGTCAACAATAATGGATTAACCGCCAGCTTATGAAGATTTTTATGTGCACCATTCTGGATTACATTCATTAAATCGTGAAATTTGGTTTCACCTGCATTTAAAGCATCCTCTTTTTCCTTTTCTCCCACATCACCCGCCACTGCAGTTTCGATAATGCGATACCAATTTTCCAGGAAGAGTTGGATATCCTCTATATTGAAATCCAGGATAGAAAAGACCGGATAGGCATCATGAAACTTCAATCCTTTGGACTCCTGCAAACCCGAAAACCTGGAGGTAACCAGTAAGGCATTCAACCGGATGTTTTGTTTCTCAATCCATTCTATCGCTTCCCTGCGAAGTGTCTCATCCCCGATTTCATCCAATCCGTCCAGCAAAAATAGGAGGTTGCCCGAGTCGAACTTATCGCGGATAAATGAGGCGGAAACCGTTTCTTTTTCCAGCATGGACACCGTTAAATCCAGGATATTGTAATTCTTAAAGGTATGTTCGGGATCGCGCCCGAAATCCTTCAATGGAATAAAGACTGGGATAAAGGATGAAAACACCTCAAGGGGACCACAGGCACATTGAAGAGCAATCCATTTCATCAACGTGGTTTTACCGCTGCCCGGATGGCCCAGAATAATCATTTTTATCGGTTCCCGTTTTTGCTCATATTCAATGTGCAAATTTTTAAAAACTGTAATGAAATCCGTATCGATTTTTTCTTCTTTTTCCTTATTATAAGATCGTTCTGCTTCCAATGCATTGAAATCGTCGATGGAGCGGTAATCGATTCGTGCGAAAGATTTTTTCGCTCTTAATCGCACATAGATTTTTTCCAGCAGCAGGGGTTTTTGCAGGATGGCATTGAGGCCCGTAAAATCCAGGTATTTATATTTCCCAGCTACATGATCGCAATATCGTTCCGCATCCGTTCCTTTTTGAAAGGATTGGTTCAGTTTTTGTTGCGTCCCTCTGGTTTTCTCATCCTGCTCTTTTTTTTTATCCATCTCTTTTTGATATTGGAACTTTTCTTTTTCCAGTTTATGGAGCTTTCTGTATATATGATAGGTAAGGAACCCCGATATCACTGTAAATACTCCCAGCACGATTATTATTATATCTTTTGTTTCCATGTAACAATTATATCATAAATCTATAGGTAATCCTATTTGGTATAATATTTAGAATAAAATTAGTATTTAACTGAGGCAGATCTGTTTACTACAATTATAGAATGCTTTGGCAAGAAATAGTTAATATCATATATTTAAATCTCATAGTGAATATGCACTGTGGGAGATGTATTATGTTTAATTTGAAGTATATTAAAAAATATGAAGCAATATTGAATGAGTGATTGAAGAATGTATAATATAAACACAGTACCCGCACAAAATCAGGAAAACCCGGAGGGTATTTTCTCCACAGGGTGCTGATTTTAGATTAGAGTGGAGGAGTATCGATCAAAGAAATGTCATTATCTCCTTGATTCATTAACAAAATTGTAATATCATAATATGGAATTGAAGTAAATTGGTTGAATACAAAAATCAGTTATATCAAGGAGCACAAATCGATGACTATTGATACAAAATCGCTGAAAGAGTTATTCCCTGTAAAAAATAAGTATCGCTATTTTAACTTTGCCGCAGACGGTCCGCTTCCGGTATCCTCTCGGGATGCAATGTTCGAAGCGCTGAATGAATGCTCGGAAGAGGGTTTAATGGCAGTGCATAAACAGGTGGGAGTATTTGAAGAGATTCGGGACGAATTGTCACTATTTTTTAGATCAAAACGGGAACACTTTGCATTTACCCGAAATACTTCGGAAGGTGTACTACTGGCGTTACTGAATTTGAATATTTCAGAAGATGATAATTATATAGTAGCAGAAGATGCATTCCCTACCACTGTCAAAATTATGGACAACCATTGTAAAGGACAGAAAAGAACCGTACTTATCAATGATCGAAAACCATTGCTCGAACAATTACAAGAGGTATGCGATAACAAGACACAAGTAATCGTACTGGATTGGGTTCACTATTACACCGGAAAGGTTATCGATATAGAGAGTATTACGAAATGGGCGCGGCAAAAAGGTATTTTAACCATAATTGATGGAATTCAAGGGGCTGGGGGATTATCGCTTTCCCTAGATGACAGCGGGATCGATTTCTTTGTAACAGGTGCACATAAATGGTTACTCTCTCCCCAGGGATCCGGATTTATTTATGCATCCCCTGAGGTATGGAAAAAAGTGAAGCGGAAATCCTTTGGCTGGTTGGGATATGATTGGAAAGATTTTGCCAGTTTCAGTATCGATGCGGATTTAAGAGAAGGAGCTACAGTTATGGAATACGGAACCCGACCCTATATCACGGCGCTGGGATTCAGAGAAACATTACGATTATTCAATAAATTGGGCGCCCAAGCCATCGAAACCCACAACCGGCAATTAAAAGATTATTTCTATACAGTTATTCAAAATAAAGGGTATGAAACCTTTTCCAATGATCGTGCCAGTTCCATTGTCTCATTTAAATCACCCCGGAAAAATTCACATGAAATAAGAGATGCTCTGGAAAAAGAAAAAATAATTGTTTCGGTAAGAAACGGATATGTAAGAGCTGCCTTTCATTTCATCAATGATATGGAGGAGGTAGAAACCTTTGTGAATTTCCTATAATATTATATATTTAATATATAATTGTAAATAATAAACAAACATGATTCGATACGAAGTCCAGAAAGGCCGTTTTATAAAGCATTGCCCATGCACACCGGATGTTATTTCTTGTGGGTATTACAATATTAATCTTCATACAGGGTGCCCTTTTGGTTGCTCCTACTGTATTTTACAGGCTTACCTCGAAACTAAGGAACCCGTGTTTTTCACCAACCTGGATGATCTCGAAAAAGAGCTGGAAGAGATTTCAGGGACAGTACCTCACCTAAGATTGGGGACAGGCGAATTATCGGATTCATTGGCCTGGGACCCACAAACAAAATATTCGGTTAAATTGCTTTCCATTATCGAGAAATTCCCACAAGTGATTTTCGAATTTAAAACAAAATCCACTCATATCCGGGAGATAATGAATTGGCGCACTTCATTAAAAAATGTAGTGATTGCATGGTCATTGAATCCAATAGAAATAATCGAACGGGAAGAACCATTGACACCGGATTTGTACGCTAGGTTGGAGTCAATTTCGATGGCTGCTGAGAAAGGATACAAAGTGGGAATACATTTCGACCCCATCGTCTATTCTCAAAACTGGAAAGCCCAATACTCGACACTGGTAAAAGAGATTTCACGGAAAATTAGACCCTCACAAGTCGCATGGTGGAGCATGGGAGCATTACGGTTCCCTTATTCGCTCCGTGAACATATACTTAAACACCATGACTCGGGGCTTTTCGATGGAGAATTGATCCAGGGACACGATGGAAAGTATCGCTACTTTAAACCATTGCGAATGGAATTATTCAAATTTACCAGGGATTGTATTTTTTCTGAACTCTCATCCTCCATTCCACTTTACCTATGTATGGAGGATCGTGAAGTATGGGAAGAAATTTTAAGA
>JAKAGC010000335.1 GCA_021817755.1 Acidobacteriota bacterium
AATATTATAACGATTACTCCAGTCAAATGAAAAGTCAACTGCGTTTAATTTTCCCATCTTACCTGCAACAAAGAGGGCATCGGTAAATGTAACTCCTTTGGGTAGTAGAAATAGGATAATAAAAAAAGCCGCTGTAATGGCAAGGAATATAATTATCATTTGCTGTGTTTGGGTCCAACTTACGGCTTTACTTCCACCTGAAACGGTATAGATGATTACAAGACCTCCGATTACAAGATTGGTGATATATAAATTCAATTGGAGTAAAGTAGAGAGAATTATAGCGGGTGCATATATAGTCAAACCTGCGGCAAATCCTCTCTGAATGAGAAATAAAAAAGCAGTAAAACCTCTTGTTTTTAAATCGAAACGATTTTCAAGGTATTGATACGCGGTATAAACGTTGAGTTTGTGGAAAATGGGTATAAATGTAATGGACAACACAATCATAGCGAGTGGTAATCCGAAATATACCTGGACAAATCGCATTCCATCAGCATAAGCTTGGCCGGGTGTAGATAGGAAGGTAATGGCACTGGCTTGAGTTGCCATTACGGACAACATAACAGTTTGCCATTTCATCTGGCGGTCAGCCATTAAATAGGAATCGATGCTATGACTGCCTCTGCCTTTCCATACACCGTATAATACAATGAATATGAGTGATGAGAGCAATACGACCCAATCGATTATACTCATTGAAACACCAATGTAAATAATGTAAAAATAATGATCCAAAATAAAAGGTTGGCTATAACAAATAAATATATATTACGCCAACTCTTCATTATTGGGGGCTTTTCATTTTCTTGGGATTCATTTTTCATTTGCGCCTATTTCCAGGGGGCTTTTTTAAAAAATCGCCCCCTGGACCTCTAAAAAATTTTTAGTTCTGTTTATTTTGACAGGAGGTTGAGAAATAATTTGAAGGCACCTGGAACACCGGCGGGTAACTGCCTAAAAAAAGAGAGGCCTGTATAAATATAAGTCCCTTTTCCATAAATAGCATAAATCAATCCTCCGCTTAAGGGTTCTTCTCCATAATCATGACCTGAAAGAATACAGTTATAAGCGGGGTCTAATTTGCTCGCAAAATAGAGCCCTCTTTCCTGAACCCATCCTTCAAAATCAGATGATTTAATCTTATTGGGATAGTTTAATAATGGATGAGTACTTGCGAGTACTGTCATTGGGGCATCTTCCTGAGTAATTCTATCAGAAGTGATTTGAAAGGGATAAGGACCGATTTGTGGAATTACAAGCTGACGGTCGGTGTTATATTGAACAACCATCCGCCCTCCGCGCTTGATATATTGTATTAACCGCTCCTGTACATATTTAAATATCTGGCGGGTATTGTAAGCTCGAACGCCTACTACTACTACATCATATATATTAAGATCCTGACTACTGAGCATTTCATCACTCAACATCTGGACATCAAACCCAACTTGAGAAAGATAAACGGGAATATCATCACCGGAACCGGCAATATACCCTATTTTTTTATGCTGGTACATTCTATTCAATTGAATTTTTACAAATTGTGTTAGTGCTTGGGGATGAAGGACCATAGGAGGAAGATGGGGATAATCAATTATCACCTGACTCCATGAATAAGATTGATTATCAATAATTACAGACGCTTTTATTTGGGTTGTACATTCTTCTTTTGGAGGAAAAATTTTTATATATATCTCTTTTTGGGTAAAAGGAGTATCGATTTGCAACTCCTGTTGAGCTCCTTCAGCTTTCCATGAAGAGGGCAATTCGAGTTTCAAATGGCCTTTAATTGGGTTTGGGCCTGATTTTAAAACCAATGCTAATTGTTTGGGCTGATCACATGAAAAATAATAAACATTCTCTTTAAAATTCAAAGTTACTGGTGGCATAACGTTTAAAGGCCTTATCAATTCGCCTTCTACGGGATCACGTAAACGATAAAGTACGGGGACCTGGAATTGGATTTGATGTCCTTCGGCTTCGAGTATTAATGTTACATATATGGGATAGGGTGCAACAGGTAAGGCTTTACAATTGGAGTCATTCATTACATAAATGCCGTTGGAAGGCTTCTCCAATAACCAATAAGGATTGGTATAAAGAACTTCAATTAGTTTCATATTAAATTGGTGTTTTTCAGAAATTCCTTCTTGAAGGGGTTTGGCTATATCTACTGTTTTATTTTCCATAGGAAGGTTAATAGATTTTAAATAAAATGGATAAGAAGACCTATTTATGGCTTCGAGATTGACTGTAATTTCCTCGCCGGGTATTACTGTTTGAACTGTACACATGGCTTCAAGCCAGAGTCCGGCGCAGGAGCGAATAACCTCTTTCAATTGGGAAATTTTTTGTTCTTTCCAATAAGACCGTTCCATCTTATTCAATTCTTCTAATGCCTGCATCAACAAAGGCAAAATCTTCTGCGGGTTTGTGAGCTGAAAGGTTTCATCGGCTTTTTCAAGCAAATCACGGACCTTTTGGGAATCTTGAACCCGATTCCAGGTTGTATCGATATTTTCGAACAAATCATTTTTAGCTTCTTCTCCATCGAGCAACTGGTAATAATCAAAACGTTGATCACGAAAAGGAACGGCTCCGAATCCCTGACTTTTATGCATACTTCGACTTAATGAAGCGATTTCGTAATAGGATTTACCGAGCATTGGATTGTATTTTCCGACATTGATACGGATCAATTTTTGGAGATCTTCAGCTTTGGTATTATCGAGATTTGGACGCCAGGTATTCCAGAAAATGCGTTTCGGCTGCCAAACGGAGACATAATTCAATTGGTTTGGAAACCTAAGGGGATCTCCGGCGGCTTTGAATGCCTCAAGCGCAAGAATAGCTGAAGCTGTATGGTGACCGTGTCCACTACCTCCATCTTGAACTGCAAAACGCGTTACAATAACATCGGGTTTAAATTTTCGGATTACCCACACAATATCTTCAATAATATTTTCTTTTCCCCAGATGGCGATAGATTCTTCTGAAGTTTTTGAAAATCCGAAATCGATGGCCCGGGTAAAGAACTGTTGAGCTCCATCTATTTTTCTGGCGGCTAATAATTCATTAGTACGAATAACTCCCATTAATTGTCCTTTTTCAGAACCAATAAGATTTTGTCCACCATCACCACGTGTGAGGGAGAGATAACCTGTCTGCATCATGCGTTCATTGGACATATATGCAAGGAAAGCGGTATTTTCGTCATCGGGATGGGCAGCAATATAAAGTACACTACCTAGGGTGGATAATTTTTTTAGGGCTATCTTTATTTCAACTGCATTCATTAACTGTGGCTGTTGCCCGAATAAAAAATTAAACGATAGGAAAAACCCGATCAACGCTACTTTAACTATTCTAAATTTGGATATCATTTTCACCTACAATTAAACTAATTTAAAACATTATTGATACGAAAAACGTAAAAAAAAAGTTGACTTTCCAATCAATTTTATAGTAATAATTAGAACAATGTGCATTTTTAAAGAATATAAATGGAGGATTAGAATGAGACAGAGCGTCAAGACGTTAATGTTGCTGATATTTTTCAGCATAATAGCATGTTTAGGTCAAATAAACCTATTAGCCCAAAATCTAGATTTACCGAAAGCAAGTCCCAAAGCGATGGTTATGCAAACGGTAGGATTAACCGATATCACTATTTCATATCACCGACCGGGTGTGAAAGGACGGGTAATATGGGGTGAATTAGTTCCTTTTGGAAAAGTATGGAGGACGGGAGCAAACAATGCAACTACTATCACGTTCAACAAAGATGTATCAATCGAAGGAAATATGATCCCTGCCGGAACCTACGGGCTTTTTACTATTCCGGATAAAGATGAATGGACGGTTATCATTAGTAAGCAGGCTAATATATGGGGAAGTGACGGTTATGAACAGAATCAGGATGTCATCCGTTTTAAAGTAAAACCTGAAACTGCTCCGATGTGTGAATGGATGCATTTTTTCTTTACTTCTCTTTCGGATGATTCAGCGAAAATCATCCTGCATTGGGAAAAGCTCATGATCGGTTTTACGGTAAAAATAAACACTCAGGCTATCATTCTTGGTAATATTGAAAAGACTCTTGAGCGATTTTGGGTTACGCCTTATTCATCTGCCAATTATGCATTTACGAATGGAATGATGGAAAAAGCAAAAACCTGGATCGACATTTCAACTGCAATAAAGCCTACATATTGGAATATGTTTTTAAAAGCAAAAATATACAAAGAACTTGGAAAAACAAAAATTGAAAACGCCGAAGCAATTAAAATTCTCGAAAAAGCAGTGGCACTAATAGGAGAATTGCCAGAAGCAAACCGGCAATATGCAGAAGAAGCAAAAAAACTATTGATTGAATGGAAATCAAAGAAATAGGGTTTCCATATTGTAAAAATCAGATCTTCCAATTTTTGATTTTTAATATATGATTTTTGGGTACGGTTGTGAACGCAGCCGTACCTTTTTTTTTATTTAATTTATGGAAAATTTTAGAAGTTGGGAAGGAAGACTAATAATAAACTTTGGCGAGTGTAAGTCCCTGAGGGGGAGCTGTTTGCCCAGCGCGACGCCTATCTTTCGCTTCAAATATGGCGGGAATATCTTTTAATTCAATCTTTCCTCTTCCTACATCGATTATGGTTCCGACAATATTACGAACCATATAACGTAAAAAACTCTTTCCGGTTATTGTAAAAATAATTTCATCGCCTTTGACTTTCATATTAAATTCAGTTACTTCCCTTAGACGATTTTTTTCGGGTTCATCAGAAGTGAATGAACTAAAATCCTTTTCTCCGATAAAATATGGGACAGCTTTTCGCATTTTATATAAATTCATGGGATAGGGAATATGAGTAACGAAACGCCCAATAAAAGGAGAACAGACCTGGCCAAAGCAGATACGATAAATATATGTTTTCTGAATGGCAGAAAAACGGGCATTAAAAGGGATATCGACTATTTCACAGTTCATAACACGTATATCGTTGGGGAGGAGTGAGTTTAATGCTTTTTGAAGAGAATCGGGTGCAATACGAATTTTTAAATGAAAATTGGCGGTGAGACCGGCAGAGTGAACACCGGCATCGGTACGACTGGAACCGGTTATTACAATTCTCTGTTTGGCAATTACTTTTAATGCTCGGAGTAATTCCCCCTGCACGGTTTTTAGTGGAGGGGCCTGGTATTGCCAACCGCAATAGTTTGTTCCATCATAATGAATGATAACTTTATAATTATTAACCAACACTAATTCTTTTTAAATATTTCGTTAATCCGGTTAATCACTTCTTGGGGTGAAGCCATTGGGATTATTCCAGGAATATCCCAGGTATTCAAACCCAATACTGTTTTATTATAAATCTGCGAATAAGCAATTTCGGATAATGTTCCATAACTACCATCT
>JAKAGC010000336.1 GCA_021817755.1 Acidobacteriota bacterium
TACGGAATGGTGACAGAATATCGATTGGCAGTACTTTATTTGTATTTGAAAAAAGGAAAAATGATCATGTCTGAAGATATTTTCTATTCAAACAATAAGGTATCTTGCAATAATAGTCATCCTGTTAATAATTCTCATGCTCAGAATGTTTTTGGAAACTCGAATAGTAACCTTGGAATTTGTTTAATTTGTCAAACGGCAATTGAAGATGGTGAACCGAAAATTTTGTGCCCAAGTTGTAGCAAAATATATCATGAAGATTGTTGGAACGAGAATAAAGGGTGTGCGGTGTATGGATGTTCAATGGTCCCTCCCACTGAAGCATTGAAAGAAATTGAAATTCCTGTTTCTTATTGGGGAAAAGAAGAAAAAATTTGTCCTGCTTGTAGTCAGGAAATAATAGCTTCTGCGCTTAGGTGTAAGTATTGTGGAACAGTCTTTTCTTCCTCACGTCCTTTGTCAAATAATGAATTCAAAAAAGTGAAAAGACTGGAAGAAAATAGAAAAGGTCTAAAAAAAAGAATAATAGTTATTTTTCTATTAAATCTTATGGTTTTCACTGCCCCATTAGGAGCATTAATAGGCTTTTTTCTTTTTTATAAAAAAAAAAGTGAAATAAAATTGCTTCCAAGTATTTATTCGGCACTTTCTATTATAGGTCCAATTTTAGGAAGTATACAATCTATTCTAGCTTTCTTGTTTTCTTATTTATATTATGTTAAACAATTTTAACTGTAAGGTGATAATATGAATGTACGTCTAAAAAGACTTTATGCCGATCATCAACAAGTTACAAAAATTTTTGGAAACCATCCTAATATTCGGCTGATTGAAGCCATAGGAACTCCTCCCGAACGTTATATTATTGAATTCCTATTAAATGGTTTAACAGGAGAAAATGAAGAAGAAATTGCTATTATTAATTCTCACCGGGCAGAAATATACTTAACTTTGGATTATCCACGTAGACCTCCTTTCTGTAGGATGTTAACCCCTATTTTTCACCCCAATATCAATCCACAAAAAATTTGTATCGGGGATCATTGGAATGCGGGACAAGCTTTGACTCAACTCATCATCCGAATTGGTGAAATGATCTGCTTCCAGAGTTTTAATGTTCAAAGTCCATTAAACGCAAAAGCTGCTGTGTGGGCAGAGAAAAACATTTCAAGTTTACCACTCGACCGATGTGATTTACAGAAAGAGATATGTTAAATCCAAAGCAAAGGTATATAAGGATTGGATGGGGAATACTTTTTTTATCGGTATTTCCTATCACATGGATGTACAGATATTATTATAAAACATTTCCTTTTTCTGGTTGTTTTTTTAAAACTATTATTGGCAAACCATGCCCATTTTGCGGATTAACTCGTTCTATTTCTCATGCTATACACGGTGAATTTCAAAAAGCTTTTGTTTTTCATCCACTATGGTGGGTGGCAGTTTTGTTTATAATAGTAGCTATAATAATTGTATTATATGAAGGAATTACTGGAGATGATCTATTTTCAATGAAGTTGAAACTCCGAAAAGAATTGTTTTGGGTTTATTTGTTATTTGTGCTAATTGCAATTATTAATCGGTGGTCCAGTACAAATATATAGGTCATCAGTAATAATGATAAGTTGTAATTTTTTCGTATTTATTCAATGCCTTACTTTATTTTTGTGAAAAAGTATATTAAAAAACGACTCCTCCCTTTAAATTCCATTACACCTTTAATTAAAGATGTGAATATTTTACTTTTTTAATTAGTAATTATTTCACGATAAATATTCATATAACCATTGCTAATAAATGATGTCAATAAAAATTTATGGGAATATTAAGCTTAATGGAACCTTTCGTAAAATGAAGGAAATTTTTCTTTTAACCAGTTCAAATAAAAATTAACCTGAATTTCATTACTTTCCCACCCGGCAATTACTATCCCGGCAGATTTTAAAGCGTGAAGATTTTCCTTTTCTATTGGAGATAAAAAAGAGGGCAATCTTAATCCATAAGGGCTTCCCGATAGCGGTATAAAATGATGTATATGTGCCCGGGCTTTATAATTTTTACTAATTCGCTTTATAAAATCGATAGTAATACGGCGTTCTTCAGCCGTTTCGTCGGGGTAGCCAATAATGAAATCCAACTGAGCTGAAAATCCGTGAGCATTAGCTATGTTACAGGCATTCTCAATATCCGTAACCGTATGTCCCCTGGATATTTCTTTTAATCGTTGATCAGAGCCACTCTGCGCACCGATCGCTATATGTTTATTGGACACATACTTTGTTATGAGAGCAATTCCCTCAGAAGTCACGGTGTCCGGGCGAACTTCTGATGGGAATATTCCATATTCCACAAAACGGAATGAGTATGATTTAATACATTCCATTAATTCTTGCATTAAATCAATCCGAACCTGACGCCCCTTCATTGCTCCGTATTCCATAGAAGAAGGAGAGATAAAATTCACACGAATCATCCCTCTTTGTTTACCCAATGATAAATATTTTTCTATTGATTTTATACTCCTGGATTGGACATGGTGCATGTGGGTAGTACAGTACTTACATTTCCAGTAACAACCACGCATAATCTCAAGTGGAGGAAGAGTTTCCATATACCCCGAGACAGGAAGATAATTCTCGAAATCCTCAGTCATGACCTCCTCATGATAGACATCAGAGATTGGATTACCAAGGATTAAATCATTCCCGAAACGGACGAATGAGCGTTCACCAGGCCCTATAAATAACACGTCGAAACCCAGCGCTCTCGATAGTTCCTGCTCACCGGTAATATGAGAACCACCACCCACAGTGAGAATATTTTTTCGGTTTAAACGTTTTATATTAGATAATTCTTCATATATGTAAGGGAGCTGGGACGTCATAAATGAAAATAATATGATGTCATTATCGAAGATATCATCCGGCTGAAGAGGCGTATCGCGAATGATGATTTTAAAATGCTTATCGATCTGTTGCTGTTCCCAGGCATTTAAGAGCACGGGGAAAGAAAGACGGTTAAATGGAGTAATACGAAATATAACTCGCCGCATTTTGGATTATGAATGGAATCTTAATGTTTGAAACGAAATACATGGAAGATATGTGGCTGTTAAACAGTAATCAATGGGAATCCCGGTCGAATGGGAATGAATATCAGTTGATATTTCCGTTAAGAATAGCACCTTCGGCAACCACGAGTTTTTCTGAATAGATATTTCCGGTGTAACGTCCCTGGGCAAGAATTTCAACTTTATCGGAAGCATGGATGTTTCCCTTGGCTTCACCGTAAATACGAACTATCCCGGCTTTAATATCAGCTTTGACACTGCCGTGTTTCCCGATGGTAAGGATTTTACCGACATCGATATTCCCTGTTACCGTTCCTTCGATGATAACATCGTCATCCGAAGAGATATCGGCTTCGATATTCATGGTTTTACCGATATAAGAAGGGGAAGGTTTTTCTTCAGGAAGAGCCGGAATGGTCACATCTGGTCGGGGCTCTTCTTTCTTTTTTTCATCTTTCTTACTGCTATAAAATGCCATTTCAATATCTCCTTATTAAATAATCCAAACGGGCAGAGTCACCTTTTCCAAATATGACGGAGTGACGCCGGGAAATCTATATTATGGTTTAAAATAAGTAATTCGTCAAGAACCGGAGGGTGGAAAAAAATTTTTTTTCCGGTATTCCGTAGGAGTTAAACCCGTGAATTTTTTAAATGCCGTATTGAAAACCGATTTGGAATAAAATCCGGTATCATATGCTATTTCTAATATATTTTTACGGGCTTCTTTTGGGTCAGATAATTTCTTCTGTGCTTCTTCGATCCGGTACTTATTTACATAATCGTTAAAACTGGTTTCCAGATGTTCGTTTATGATCTGGGAGAGATGATTGTAATGAACATGAAGCCGCTCGGAGAGTTTTTTCAAAGTCAGGTCCGGTTCCAGGTATACTTTTTCTTTTTCCATAAGTACAATAAGTCGTGGCAGTATTTGTTCTACGGTTTCCGGAAGTAATGCAGAGGTTTTATATTTTTCTTTTGGCGTATCTTTTTCCTGGGCAGAAAGTTCATCTGTAATGGCTGGGGCATGCACCCGGGTATAGTTGAAAAACCATAATATGAATGCGGTTATAGCTATAATGAGTATAATAATGAGTGCATAAAATATCGGTTGCTTATGGAAAGGGGCTTTGATGCGGAAAGAATATGATACACCGGGATAATTGCAATTCCCGGAATTACCACAGGCAGCAACCCGGAACGTATATTTCCCCGGAGGGAGATTGAGGTAATAAGCCATCCTGTTTCTTCCTTGTACCGGATCTCTCCAATGATCATCGAAGCCTTCGAGCTTGTACTTGATACGAATAGCATGGGGAGAACTGAATTGAATGGCAGTAAAATAAAATTCAAGGGATTGAATTTGCGATGATAGATTAGGTATCTCTTGTGAGAGAATGGAACGGTTATCTGCTATGACATCTTCTATAATAACAGCGGGAGGAGCAGTATTAGGATAGGGTATTGTTGGATTAATAATCGCTATTCCGCGAGTAGTAGCAAAATATAACTGAGATTGGAATGAAATGGCAGTAGAAGGTTGACCGTAACGTGTGCATTCGTTACCCGGCATTCCATCGCTTTCATTGTAATAGACAAGAGAGAGTGAATCGGAGGGAGAATCGCCAGGAAAATAGTTTAATCGGGAGCGAGGTATTTTGAAAATACCGTTCAACGAGCTGAACCAGAGATTCCCTTCTTTATCGGGAGTGATACCGGTTATATAATCGGAGGGGAGACTATTTCCACCAGTAAAAGTTGTGTATTGACCGGAATTTTTAGAAGTGCGAAATAATCCGCTTCCTGCCGAAGCAATCCAGAGATTGCCATGCTTATCTTCTTGAATAGCAGTAATGTCATGATCGAAGGAGTTAAATCTTGGGAGAAAACGTTGAGACCGCGAATCGAAATAATACAACCCATCACGTGTTCCCGCATAGAGAGTGCCATGAGAATCAATGTAAAGAACTCGTATATATGGTACCTGGAAACCCGAAGATTGGTTAAATATGGTAAAGCGGGTTTTGTCGAACCGATTAACACCTGTTGGAGTACCAATCCATATAGTTCCATTTTTGTCTGTGGTTATGGTAGTAATTGAGGGAGAAGAAAGGCCATCCGCCTGAGTAAATCTGGCTATTGAAAAAGAATTATTACCGGTATTAACCCGGTTTAAACCCGATTGAGTTCCAATCCAAATATTATCCATATTGTCAATGCACATACACCGGATATTATTTCCGGTTAATCCGTTTGTCTGTGTGAGTGTATGGGTAATAGAGTTGTTCTCTAAAATAGCTATGCCTTTGTGGTCCGTTCCAATCCAGATTTTTTTTTGTGGATCGGCGAGG
>JAKAGC010000337.1 GCA_021817755.1 Acidobacteriota bacterium
AGGCAGATAATTCTCTACTTCAATCCATTTTTTCAAATCTGGTGCGCAATTCGCAGCAAGCTGGGGCTACTAAATTGGATATTCGTTTCGCCGCTATTCCGGGAAAACAATTGGAAATCCTTTTTTCAGATAATGGTTCAGGGATTCCTCTAGAAAGTAAAGAAAAAATATGGTATCCGTTTTTTACTACTCGTGATAAAGGTACGGGAATGGGTTTAGCTATAATCAGAAAAATTATCAACTCCATGAAAGGTGAGATTTCACTTCAAGAAAGTACAACTCCCGGTACCACATTCAGAATGGTATTTTATAGCTGATAATTTTTTAATATTAGTTTTATTTTGTATTTAATGTGAAGAATCCATACTCTGCCCAAAGGGGATTATGGGGCAGTGTGAACCTTTAATTAAGTTCAATCACCGCCCCAGTAAAATTTTATTTCATTTAATATAAATAGGGAAGTCTATTCATTATTTTATTTTTGCAACGGAAAAAAGTGCGTTGAAAAGAATTTTATAGGTTCCTTCCGATTGCCCGCGAAAAATAATATCGGGGCCTACCAGTATTACTCTACCGCCACCGGAAGAAATATCGGCCACAACTGATTTTCGTAATAATTGTTCTTCGCCTTTTAATGTCCCTGATAATAGCAAGTCACTTTTTCCAAAGACAACGGGAGTTCTTCGATCTTGTTCGATTGAACGCGGAAGCGACGTCTTAAATGTAGGGCTATCATTAAAAAACATTGCTGCTGTATCGGGCATTCCAAAAGTTAAATCCGATTCCTTAATTTCTACTTTTAAATATGAACCCGGGCAGATTAAATTCCGGGCAGTAGTCGTCAGGTTTTCAACCGGGAGTTTGAGCTTACCGATTGCGTAATCGCAAGAACTGGTCATAAAGACAAGCGTTTTCCCATTTTTTAAAAATTCCTCGAGAATTTTTAATCCTTCTTCTCCAATTCCGCCGCTATACTCTGGCGGAAGAGGCGAATAATACATCTCCCATTTTTTTGGCGGTTTTCCCGATTCGATTTCTGAGGTAGAAGCACCCAGGAATACAAGGATATCGAATTTCTTAATAAAATCCTTTTTTAAAAAATCCTTTGGATGAATTGTTTCATAATCGATTTTAAATTGATCCAGGACATATCGAGCCCAGCCCTCTTCCATGTTTTCGCCGTAGTTCTGATATAAACCTAACTTAAAAGTTTTAAGTTTTGTATATTTTTCTACCGGGAGATTGGATGCTGTGGTCGTTAAAATCGGAGCATATTCGTTTATTTCTTTTAATACGCTGCCACATGCCGGAGAATTGGCAGTTACGAATGAACCGGTTGGGATGGATGAATCCGAATAATTACGCCAGACAGGAAATCCCTTCTTCATTAAAACAGAGACCGCCATATAGGAATTATTAACAGCAGGATCAAAGATAATATAATTTTCCCAAGATTCTGGTAAACTCTTCTTCATCAGGCTGTACGGGTCAACAGGAGACATTGGCGCGTCAAAGGTTTTTGCTGCTTCGACTGCATCTACTCCCATACCCAGGTGAAGGGTCCAACCGGCGCCGTCATAGGGGAGGGTCACATCTTCTTTGGATCCACTTCCGATTTCCGGATATCTCTGGTACTCAAAAATATTTTTGACAAAAGCCCGGTAAGGTTGAGCCAGAGGAACAACATATGAACCTTTTTCAAAAAATTGGTTTCCGGATTGGATGGATTTATCCAATGAATAAACCTGAATATTGGAAAGAGTTAATGTGTGGATGAATTTTTCTACTGTCAGTGAATCTCGCTGATTTTTGGGAACAATGTATGCAAATGGAGCTTCACTTTTTCCTTTATTTATATTATCGGAGGCCATTTTATAGGAATTCATAAGAAGTTCTTGTGAGTTATTTGCCGCAGTATTTAGTACGGAAAGGGTTGCATGGAAATCGTAATTAACAATATCACCCAATCTCCACCATCCTCCTTTCCATGGGTTGGGACTAAAAACCCGTTCTTCGTTTTTTCGGCTTACAGGACTGCTGACTTCTTCCGGTTCGATATAAATTGGAGTAGCCAGGCGAACTGAAGCTCCTTCGAAGAGGATACCCGCTACATTATGAAACCATGCCGAATCATCCAGGGCGCCAATCCACCATCCCATGAAAATACCACGCGATGCAACACCCTGGAAATTAAGCTTTTCAAGGTCAAATGCGATTCTGGAACCAAACAAGTTTACTGTTCTCCACATTAATGGATGAAGTCCCGGGGTAGGGGGGTCGGCAAATGGGGGAATAAATAAACGATCGCCCGAACTTCCCATCTGGTGTTCATCCACAAGTACTTGTGGGAAAAATTCGTGATAAAGTTGTTTGGTTAAATTGGCTGTTTCTTTCAAATTTATTTTGTACCAGTCACGGTTATTATCGTGTCCCGCATACCAATGATAAAGATATGGCGTGTCTGAACCTTCATATGGAGTTCCTTTCTGTTTATAATACCATTCCACTGTCATAATCTGACCATCGGGGTTTACAGAGGGAACAAGTACGAAAATGATATTGTTCAATATTTTTAATGTTTCCGGGGAATCATCTGTGGCCATGCGATAAAGCATTTCCATCGACATTTGAGATGAAGCGATTTCCGATGAATGGAGATTGCAATTAATAAATACAATTGCTTTTCCTTGCTCAGCCAGTTTTTGAGCTTCTGTTCCGGTAACTTCAGCAAGAGAAAGCTTGCGACTGATTTCTTTGTATTTATCCAGTTCTTTGATGTTTTCCGGTGAGGATATAACCGCCATTATCATATCGTTATTTAAAGTGGTTTTTCCTATAACGATGGTTTTAATCCGGGGGGACTCTTGCTCTGCTTTTAAAAAGTAATCTTTGATTTTGTTATAATGGGCCAATTGCCTATCTGTTCCCGGTTTGAAACCCAGGAATTTTTCCGGTGTTTCAAGTCCCGATGCTGTAAGTAAAGTGTAGATAAATAAGAAAATTAAAAAACAGGGGATGTTCTTTTTCATAATACCTCCTTTTCAATTGCTGTTCTCCTTTCCGTGAAAAGTCACGATTGAATGAATTTTAACTGTGACCAATGCTAGCCCTTAAGGTGATTGGCTTTCCTTTTCATAAACGATGACCTGGAAGAAGTATACAGCATTCATAGAAAACCTGTATCTATGGGTACCGTTGGGAAATTAGAGCCACTGAGAAAAAGTGACGAATGCCTTTAATTTCGCATTGGTTTCTCTCAGCCTGGAGGAGAGAGTTTTACCCAGTTTCAAGAGTATTTTTATACCGTTTCGGGGTTCCTTTTCAATATAGTTGAGAAAATCTATTCTGCTGATTTCAAGTGTAATAGCGTTGGAATGGGCAATTACCGTAGCAGAACGCGGTAAATCTTCTAGTAGAGCCATTTCTCCAAAAATATCACCTTTCTTTAATATCATAAGCGCTTCTTCGGAATTGGGGCCGTGGGTTTGAGATACTCGAACTTCGCCTGACGCAATAACCATCATACTATTTCCTGGTTCCCCCTCATGGAAAATAACTTCGTTTTGTACAAATATACGATCTTTGAAGAAATTTCCGAAAGTTACCAGATCAGGATCGCTCATGTCCTCGAATATGTCAAGATTACGAAGCAGTGCAAGGATAAAATCCGGATTTAGTTTCATTTGTATTTATTATATCACATTTCGAGGAATTAAGTCATTTTTCTATTTTATGGTTTATATCTTCAAGAAAATCCCAAATGTCATATCCTTCGGCTGCGATTTCTTCCAACAGCCATAATAGGTTTTTTTTCTTTATATATTCGTTTAATTGATCAAATTCAATACCGTAAGGGTTATCTTTTTTAATATCAAGGGCAATCTTGTCTATCCAAATTTTTTTTTTCGAGTCATAGAAATCGAACTTTTCTGGTGGGTATTTAGTACCCGGGCGGATCAAAACTTCCATTTTACCCTGACGGTGGAGATGACCGATACGGGCATCATACCAAAATGTAACCCAAAAACTATCCTCTTCTTTTATATAATCGAATTCCACCAATGATTTGTATATTTTATCGGACAATTTATCAACGATCTCAGATTCATCCTCTCTGATTCCAAGATTCTCCGCTACATCGGTTAATAGTTGACGTATTACTGCTATTGTAAGACCCTGGGCATAAGCAAACCTGGCTCTTTGATTGTACTCGATTCGATCTGCAATACCGATTTCCTGAAGTTCCATTGATCCTATTTCCGGATCGATGATTATTTCTAACGGTTCATGGCTTCCCGATAGTTTTTGAAATAGTTCTTGCATTATAACTCCTCCAGGGAATTGAATTTTATGCTTACTATTTTCCCGTTATTCATTATAAAACAATCGAAATTTAAATTTCAAGCATAAGGATTAATAAAATACAATTCGTTTTATTGCTAAAAAAATGTTTTTCGTATAAAATTTTTCCCGTGAGATTCAAATTAAATGTTATAGAAATTTATTTATTATTACTTTTTATTCTTCCCGGTGTAGAGTGGGGGGTAGCTGGCGTAAAGCCTTTAGCTCTATATAAAAATACAATCTGGACTTCAGCCAATGGTTTACCCCAGAATTGTGTACATGCCATTACACAGGGACCCGATGGGTATATCTGGTTTGGAACTGATGCAGGACTTGCCCGATTTGACGGGATTAAGTTTACTTCATATGACCGTTACAATACACCAATGCTAATTAATGATATTATTCAGGGTTTCTGCATAGATAGGCAAGACACGTTGTGGATTGCAACTCGTCACGGAGGAGTTGCACGTTTTAAAAATGGTAAATTTGAAAAAGGACTTACTACCGATGATGGACTCTGTAGCAATAATGTAAATTGTATAATCGAATCCGGGAAGGATAGCCTTTGGATTGGTACTATAAATGGATTAAATCGATTGGAAAATGGAAAACTTCGTAATATCCCTCTGCCGGGAGGACCCAATTCGAATTATATACTTTCGCTCAATGAATCACCCGATGGGTATTTATGGGTAGGAACACAAGATGGACTATTAAAACTTGGAAAACGGAATAATCGATATGAGGTTCTTTTATCTCTTTTTCGCCAGTATAAGATATCATCCTTAGCAAGGGATAAGCATGGGAATCTCTGGATTGCTACATATGAGAATGGTGCTATATATTTAAAAAATGGGCAACCCGTTTTTTACACCACACAGAACGGCTTAAAGAGCAATTTTCTCGATAATATTGCTATCGATATGGAAGGTTCGATCTGGTTGGCTTCGCGGGATTCGGGGATTATGAGACTTAAAAATGGGAGTATCGATTCTTTTGATATCAATAACGGATTGTCTATGCCTTTTGTATTAACCATTTATCCCGACAATGAAGGCAGCATG
>JAKAGC010000338.1 GCA_021817755.1 Acidobacteriota bacterium
GTCTCGATCCCGACATCGAACCGATTAAGTCCCCCATCGATATTTCCAATCTCCTGGAGAAGATGCTTAAAATCATTAAACGCTCTGAAAACGCCACTAATATTACATTTGAAACATATTTTGCATCTGAAGATATTATCGTATGCGGAAACCATTTTGCCCTTTACCAGGTATTTGATGGCATCATTGAGAACGCAATGGAAGCAATCATCGATCGAAAAATCCAGGCTGGAAAAATCAAGATTGCATTACACACAGATTTATCCAAAAAGAATGCAATAATCGAAATTTCCGATAATGCAGGTGGATTTGAAAACCTGGATCTCGTTTTCAATCCTTTTTATACAACCAAATGCAGGACATTAAAAAAAGGAATCGGGTTTTCTATTGCTTTTAATCTCATTCAGGAGCATGACGGTAATATATATATTTCCAATCGGAATAACGGGGCTGTGGTGACCGTCCATTTACCTTTATATAAGAAAGAAGATTCTTGTATCGACACACAAAACAAATGAAAACAATAGTCTACATTATAATAAATATTAAACTATGACTGGAGGATAAGTACGATGTTAAGATCAATGAGGAATCATGCCAAGAAATTTCACTGGACCCTATGGGCTGTTATAATCGCATTCATGATCGGTTTTGTTGCAACTGATGCCTTCCGCGGTGATAAAACCTCAGGAAAATCAGGATTGATTTATATTGATGATGAACCGGCATACCAGGGCGAGGATTTCCAACGCGAGTTGATGCAAACTCTCGATACGTACAAAAACCAATTTAAAGGCAATTTTAATAAAGCGTTTATTTCTCAATTACAAATCCCGGAACAAATCCTGGAGCGATTTATTAAACAAGCTGTCATCAAAGCTGAAGCCGATAAACTGAACATTGACGTTACCAATGATGAAATCGCACGAAAAATTATGACCTATCCTATTTTTCAACAGGATGGAAAATTCATCGGCACGGCTAACTACAAACGCCTTCTCGCTACAAACAAACTGGATTTCAATGTGTTTGAAAAACTGCAAAAGGAAGAGGTAACCCGCGAAAAACTGGAAGATCTGGTTGCTGGCTCCATTGTTATCGATGAAGACACTTTTAAAAAAGAATACAAAAAAGACAAAGATAAAGCTGAAATCGATTTTGTCGTGTTAAAACCTGAACGAATCAAACAAGACATTCAGGTGAGCGATTCGGAAGTATCCGATTATTATAATAATAATAAAGAAGAATTCAAATCCGAAGAAAAACGCTCTGCATATGTTATCGCTTATAAATTCGATGACTATAAAAAGGAAGTCTTAATCCCGGAAAATGATCTCAGAGATTATTACACCCGCAAAAAATCCGATTTCCTTATCCCCGGAAAAACGAAAGTTTCGCGTATTTTCTTGAAATACAATCCCCAGAACAGGGAAGAAATATACAAAAGCGCTGAAGCTCTTCAGAAAGAATTAACCCGTGAAAACTTTGCCGAAAAAGCAAAGACGTTCTCACAGGATGATAAAGCTGCCACTGGTGGTGATTTCGGATATTCCGACTGGAAAGAATTCACACCCCAGGAACTTGCAATTATCGACACCTTACAGCAATTCGGAATCTCCACTGTAATCGATACCCGTGCAGGTTTCTCTATCTTGTTTGTCCCCGAAAAAGTTGCTGAACGTACACAGTATTTTGATGAAATTAAAGCTCAAATTCGCGATCAACTTACCCAGGAGAAACTGAGTCAGCTCGTTTTGTCCAAGATGAACGACATTTATAAAAAACTCGAAAAGGCTGATAATATCAAATCTAAAGCAGCAGAAAACGGTATCAAGGTTATTGAAACTCCATTCCTTAAAAATGGCGAAAGTATTAAAGGCCTCGATGAAATGGGTTATATCTCACGTCAGATATTTAACATGAAAATGAAAGAGATCGAATTCCCCGTTCAGTATGATAAGGGTATTGCCATTGTGCAGCTTGCCAATACAGAAAAACCCGTAATCGAACCGTTTGAGAAAGTGAAAAGCCTGGCAAAAGAGAAAACAATCGTAGCCAAAAAGGTTCAGTTACTTTTGACAGAAGCCGATTCTATTTCGAACGATTTGAATAAACTGGCTGAAGCCAAGCCCGTTGAAGTTCCTAAAACCGATGATAAAACTGCCGATGCCCCAAAAACTACCGAATCCAAAGCCATTGAGGATTACCTCAAAGGAAAAGACCTGAAAGCCGAACAAGCAACTTATAAACAAGGTAATCAATTATCCTATCTCCCAGTAAAGAAAGGACTTGATGATCAAATCTTCGCTATGGAACTCAACCGGTATATTCCTGTTAATCTCAAATCCGATGTTGTCCTGGTTAAAATTAAATCCCGTACAATTACCACTCCCGCTGATTTTGAAAAGGATAAAGCCACATTCTATACTCAGAAAGTAAAAGATTTGAAAAACGTTTACTTTCTTGCTTTCCTCAATAAGAAGCTGGAAACCTATAAAGTCTGGATAAACCAGGAATTGGTAGATAAGATCGAAGAATACGTTTATTCACGTTTTCAATAATAAATCGTGGAGGTTCCCATGGAAAAAGAAAAAATAAAGCAAGCCATTGCGATTATGAATGAACCCGATACCGATACAGATCTCTGGATGGTAGTCGATAAAGAATCCGAATTAATGACGGATCCTATTATGGATTTCATTATCGGTACTGGGGTTACATGGCTCTCGTTTTTTATGTTCTTTAAAACCGGCGAGAAATATGCCATTGTTGGAAATCTGGATATCGAGAAAACCAAACGGCTCGAAATCTTCGATGACGTTTTTGCTTACAAAGGTTCGCCCAAAGACGATCTGCTTCGTATACTTCAAAAACACAATCCAAAGAAAATCGCCCTTGATTATTCCACTGATTCTCCTACTGCCGACGGTTTAACCTATGGGAAATACCTTAGCCTCCTCGAACTCATGAAAAATACAGACTATCCCAACCGGTTTATCTCCTCTGAAGGTATTATTGCCAAACTCAGAGGCAGAAAATCCCAGGAAGAGATTCGACGTATTAAAAAAGCAATCGATGTTACTCTTGATTTGTATTATAAAGCTTCTGATTTTATGAAACCCGGTATGACGGAAAAGGAAGTTGCGCATTATATTACCCAAGAGCGCCTAAAACTGGGTCTTCCTTCTTCTTGGGAAGAAGAAGCCTGTCCTTCTGTCTTTACCGGTCCCCAGGAAACCGGGGCTCATTCCGGGCCTACTGATAAAATACTCGAACGTGGCCATGTTATTAATATGGATTTCGGTGTAAAGGTTGAAAAATACTGCTCCGATCTTCAGAGAACATGGTACATCCTCAGGGAAAATGAAACAGAACCTCCAGCCGAAGTCAAAAAGGGCTTTGAAACCATTGTAAAATCTATCGAGATGGCCTTTAATGCTCTCAAACCCGGTGTTAAAGGTTATGATATCGATAAAATTGCCCGTGACTATATCATTTCCCAGGGGTATAAGGATTACCAGCACGGACTTGGCCACCAGGTAGGCCGTACTGCTCATGATGGAAGCGCAATGCTTGCTCCTGATTGGGAACGGTACGGTAAACTCCCGTTTATTCCTATCGAAGAGGGACAGGTTTTTACAATTGAACCCCGTCTCTATCTTCCTCAAGGCGTCGTAACCATTGAAGAAATGGTCGTTATTACGAAAGACGGCGCTAAGTGGCTCTCGAGTCCCCAAAAAGAAATATATCTGGTTCATTAAATAGAAGTCAAACAAGACAAGTTAAGACTAAATAAGTTTAGTCCTAACAAAAGTTTTAGGGAGGCCCAGGAGACCCTTTTACAAAAGGGTCTCCTGGCCACCGGATGTAAAATCAAGCCAAACGTTCTACTATAGTATTCCCAATGAATGAAATAAAACGAAAACCCAAACCACAATGGCTTAAAGCTGCCATCCCCGCAGGGGAGAACTATTTCAAGTTAAAAAAATCGCTTGAGAAAAGGCATCTCTCTACTATTTGTCAGAGTGCCAAGTGTCCCAATATTTCAGAATGCTGGAATAACCATCATGCCACATTTCTTATTATGGGTGATACTTGTTCCAGGAATTGTTCTTTTTGTTCCGTTCACTCCGGGAAACCTGGGGCTTTGCTTGAAGAAGAACCCCAACGTGTCCTGGAAATGGTTGATATTTTAAATGCACGTTATGTAGTCATCACATCTGTTACGCGAGATGATCTCGATGATGGAGGAAGTGCTCACTTCGCCCGTGTTATTCATCACTTGAAATCTCAGCGTCCGGAGGTTAAAGTTGAAGTATTGATCCCGGATTTTAAGGGAAATACAAATCATATCGATATAGTTCTCGAAGCTCAACCCGATGTGCTCAATCACAATCTGGAAACAGTGAAACGTCTCTATCCTCATGTAAATCGTCTCATTCAAAATTACTATGTTTCTTTAAGTGTTTTGAAATATGCTTCCGAACAGAAATTTCTCACCAAATCCGGTATTATGGTTGGATTGGGAGAAACTATCGATGAAATCAGAGAGCTCTTCCGGGATTTAAGAGAAAATAACGTGAAGCTTTTGACTATCGGTCAATATCTCCAGCCCACAAAAGATAATGTAAATGTTGAAAAGTTTTACTCTCCTGAAGAGTTTGAAGAATTGAAGCAAATTGCCCTTTCATATGGATTCTCGGATGTCGTCTCAGGTCCATTTGTCCGAAGTTCCTATAAAGCAGACGACCTTTACCATAATGTCCCATCTCAATCCTGATAAGCCGGATAATCGAACGTCTGACGAACGATTATCCGAAAATGGTTAATAAGTAAAAATTATACCTATTATTGGGAATCTGATCTCTACCAATTATATTTATAAAGGAATCCAATCTAATTTATCTGTTTTAAATCCTATTTAATTCGGTATGTAGCGCCTACAGCACCGCCGAAACCGCTTCCACCAGCGATTAACCGGAAGGTTCCCGCCCATTTCCTTGAAAAATAATAATGAATTCCGCCGTGTACATTGAGTCTTAATTCCGGGTCGCCATGAAAGTAAGTAAACATATAGAATCCCCCGCCAACGAAAACATCCAGGTCCCGTTCGTTTATATTGAAGTAATAATTAAGTGCAGGGGCCAGTAGTAATCCATCCGGGCCGTTATCCATTGTTACAAAGCAGACATCTCCTCCGATTGTAAAATTCTTTGAAATCCCATATTCTGTATTTCCACCGAGTGCGAATATCCCATGATGTTCATCGAATATTGCAACTTCGCCTGTAAACAGAAGGCTGCCTTTACGAATATGGTTTCCCCCAAAAACGGTTTGTGTAAAGAAAATCACCAGTAGTATCAAAAAAAACACATATTTTACTTTCATATTACCTCCGCGTATATATAGA
>JAKAGC010000339.1 GCA_021817755.1 Acidobacteriota bacterium
AACGATGATGACATTATAGAAGTTTTTATGCTTCTTAATAAACTCGGCTCCATCTTCTACAAAAGTTTCCACTCGCTTATCGTCAAAACTGTAAGCCAATTTAGGAAAATGCTTTTTACAAAGACGTATGACATCTCCGTCGATTTCGCAGATATGTGCATTCCGTACTTCGGGATGCTTGATAACTTCTCGCAGGGTACCGCCGTCTCCGCCACCGATAATCAGTACTCGTTCCGGGTTTGGATGGACACACATTGCAGGATGAACAATCATTTCATGGTAATGAGTTTCATCGAATTCAGTTACCATGATAACATCATCATGTACCAGCATCTTTCCGAAGGATACCGTATCATAGATATCGATCTTCTGGAAAGGAGAGCGAAAAGATTCCAGCAGTTCCTTATATTCCAGTTTTAGGATTCTACCTTTGTTAACTTCCAGTTGTTCTTCGAACCATTTAGACATATAGTCCTCCTCTTCGATTTACTAAAAATAGTAAAATTGCGAAGCGGCTATTTTCTCAAAGCGACATTGAGATCAAAATCATGTCCTTTGAAAAAGTTTTTCGCAAACTCGGCGGCAACTTCCGGTTCATAATATTTACAGCTAAAAATATCGAGATAAACATTATTTGTTTGATTTGCAAAGTGAGCGGAAATGAGAGAGGTCTCGATTAGCTGGGTCATGGAAAATCCAGCAACCCGTTCGTCTTCACCGAAATGAACGACAACGGTTTCACCGAACCGTTTCATTTCGATCAAATCACAGAGTTTAACAACAAATTCTTTAATCGCATCTGCGCTTCGAATAAGTTCTGGGTCACAATCGTGTACGTCGATACTGGAAAGGATACCCCATGCTTGCATCGACTCGAATTCCTGTTTATAATTTCTTGTATTGGTAGTAATAGTTTCTCTTCTCATTTTGCCTCTCCAGTATTGGGTTTATGCAATAATTTTACGGGCAGGTTCAACATGCCTCGTTTCATTTCCGTTACAGACAGATTTTTTGCCTGAAATTCTTCCTTTAATAACTGCAAAGCTGAATAGTAATCAATTTCATCGCCACACGTGAAAATGTCCAGCGCACAATAACCATATTCTGGCCATGTATGCACTGAAAAGTGTGACTCCTCTATCACGATGACACCACTGATACCGTGGGGGTTGAATTGATGGATCACTGATTGTACCATCTTGGCTCCGGATACTTTTACAGCCTTAATCAGTGCTTCCTCAACGCCTCGAGCATTGTTGATCATTTCATGATCACAATCATACAGTTCAATGATTAAATGATTACCTAAACTTTGCACCATTTTCTTGGATATTTCCTACCTCCGTCTTTGTTAAAGTCATTCATGTTTATCACCATATTCCTATTTTTCTAATCTTTATCCCAGTCCATATTGGACCACATATCACGACGCGCTTCAGTTCTTTCATCATCAAGGTCGTCTTCCTCTTCTTCCTCATAACTGATATCGTCGTCTTCATATAATTCGTCGTCTTCATCCATATCATCCATGTCGAGATCCGAGTCGAAATCCTGGTACATATTGTCGTCAATATCATCATCTATATCGAGATCGTCGTCAGATGAATAATCGTCCGCATCATAATCATCATTAAAATCATCGTCTTCAGTATCTGCAACGTATTTTTTTGGCATGGTTCACCTCTCTATAAAATAATTTTTTAACGATTTGGTTCTAATTTGACAGGGATCTACGCTATACTCGGGACACTCTTCCCCGTTAAAGCCAGGCCAACAGAGTATAACGTTTTTAGGTGCATAAAGCGTCCTTGTCATTCCTCGTAAATCCTCGCGTTTTACAACTCACGTAAGTATTTAATTTTTTATTGCTATCGCTTTTATTTTTTTTCCTATTTTTGATACGCGGTAGATATTTATAATATTAACCGGACTAAAAGTCAAAGGTTTTGCCTAAAAAAAATGCAAAGAAACTTATTTTTTTTTGATGAAAAAATATTTTCGTCTCTTGACTTTCCGTCCGCGTAATTATATCATAACTCCAGAGGCAAAGCAACCCATGGAAGCAATTGATTACAAAATTCCAAAGATTGAAGTAAAAGTAGAAATCGCAATTGATAATGGAACCGGATTTGAACTCGATGAATATGCTGTTTATCTCAATAAATTTTCCAGATACCGAAAAGGTGAAGAAACGATATTCGAATTCCTCAACCGACGAAATGAATTTATTCCTATTCATCACATAAAATCAGACCGTTTTTCACTTGTTAATATTGATCGCGTTGCTTATATCAGGGAAAAAGAGAAATTTCCCGCCCATTATGAAATGAAAATAGACATTCAGCTAAAATATAATAAGCATATCGAAGTGGATCATATCAATCCATTACCGGGTTCTCAATCAAGGGTGCAGGATTACATTAACCAGGATCCCCCATTCTTATTATTCTACAAAAATGAACAGAAAATCTTCATCAATAAATCTGTAATTATAAAAATCAGCGAGCAAATAGTATGAGCAGCAATATCGAACGATTACTTGATCAATTGATCAGCCAAAAAGGGGAAATGCTTGTAATCGGAACTCTTGAACCCATTTACATCTTAAAAGCCGGGAAAAAGGTTCCTGTAATGAATCGTCCAGTATCTGAAAGAGAATTGGGATTCATCGATGCAGAGCATAACAATTTATTTTCAGATCAAACCGAATTTTTGTATAAGAATTCACACATTCGCTTAAATAAAATGGATCGAATACGTGAATTTATTATCGATGACGGACCTGTTTCAAAATTATCTGAAAATAACCACATTAGTCAAATCATCCATGAAACAGATGATACTATTCCTACCGAACCACCTCTATCTCATTCTGAAATACATCCGAAAAATATTTCAACTCAATCTAAGACAGGAAACGATTTTCCTGACATCGATACTTTATTGAGATTACTGGTAGAAAAAAAAGCATCGGATCTTCACCTTTCCTCCAACAACAAACCGGCTATGCGAATCGATGGAGATATGGTTATATTGGATGAATTCCCTACTGTCGCTTCTGACCAGTTATGGGAAATAATAAAACCCATTGCACCCACTAGAAATATAACAGAATTCCAGGAAACCAATGATACCGATTTCGCTTATACCATTCCGGAATTGGCTCGGTTCAGAAGCAATTTTTTCCGAGACCTTCACGGGGTTGGAGCTGTATTTCGAGTGATTCCCTCAAAAATACTAACTGTAGATGACTTGAAAATACCACCTGCAGTTGTAAAATTATGCGATATTCCCAAAGGACTGATACTGGTAACAGGGCCTACAGGAAGCGGTAAATCTACGACTCTTTCCGCTCTTATCAACTATATTAACGATAGCCAGAAAAAACATATTATTACCATAGAAGACCCGGTTGAGTTCGTTCACCCCAATCAAAGATCCTTAGTAAACCAACGAGAAGTGAGTACTCATACACAATCTTTCAAGCGTGCATTACGTGCCGCTTTAAGAGAAGATCCTGACATCATCCTGGTTGGAGAAATGAGAGACCTTGAAACCATTGCAATTGCTATTGAAATGGCTGTAACCGGGCATCTCGTTTTCGGAACCCTTCACACTTCGACGGCCATCGGAACCGTTGATCGTATTATCGATCAATTCCCATCTTCTCAACAGCAACAAATTCGCTCCATGCTGGCAGATGCCTTGATCGGTGTTGTTGCTCAAACACTATTAAAACGCAAGACAGGGGGACGCGTTGCTGCTTATGAGATACTTATTATGACCCCTGCAATTTCAAACCTCATCAGAGAAGCCAAAACCTACCAGATTGGAACACTCATGCAAACAGGAAAGGCGTTGGGCATGCAAATGATTAACTCCCATCTTCTCGAATTAACGGAAAAAGGAATCGTCGACTCAGATGAAGCCATTTCGAAAGCTGTGGATAAAGACCATTTAAAATCTCTATTTAAAGGTAAGAACATATCATTTTCATCATAACGAAAAAAATTAAACTTGACTTTTAGCGCATTTCACGTTATAAAGTATCTTGAAAATATAAAGGTGGATAAAACAAAATGTGTGGTGTTCTAGGAATCTACGATAATGAAGATGTAATTGCAAGACTTTATGACGCTATGTTAACGCTCCAACATCGGGGCCAAGATTCAGCAGGAATTTTAACTTATGATGGTAAGTTTCATTTAAAAAAAGGAAATGGTTTGGTACAGGATATTTTCGACTCCCGAAATATTGACCGTTTACGCGGATATGTGGGTATCGGTCATACGCGATATCCGACAGTAGGTGAAGGATCCGTCGAAGATGCACAACCTTTTTGGATTAACTTTCCTTATGGTATCGCCGGTGCACATAATGGAAATGTAACTAATTTCCATGAATTAAAACACGAACTCTTTACTCGTTCGCATAAGATTATTAATTCCAATTGTGATGTCGAAGTAATTCTCAATATTTTTGCCGAATATCTCGAAAAATCACGAACTAAAGAATTTACTCCCGAACTTGTATTTAATGCCATTAAGTATGTATACAAACGCGTAAAAGGAAGTTATTCCGTTGTATTTTATATAGCAGACAAAGGTATGGTGGCGTTCCGCGATCCCTACGGACTGCGCCCCCTGGTTTTTGGCACCAAAACAGATAAACTAGTCAATGCCTATGCTTTCGCTTCCGAAAGTGTTTCTTTGAAAGTAATGGGTTTTACTCATTACAAGGATCTTGATGCAGGGTCAGCCGTATTTATCGATAAACACAAGAATGTATTCGAGAAGAAATTGGTATCAAGACCCTTCCGCCCCTGTATCTTCGAATATATTTATTTTGCCAGACCCGATTCATACCTCAACGGGATCAATGTTTACAAAGCTCGTGTCGAACTTGGAAAATCCCTGGCTAAAAAGATTAAAAAGATACTACCATTAAGTGAAATAGATGTCGTTGTTCCAGTACCCGATTCTTCTCGTACCGCAGCCATTGAAATCGCACGAATACTAAAACTGGATTATATGGAAGGACTGGTAAAAAACCGTTACATAGGACGAACATTCATTATGCCCGGCGATCATAAAAGACAAAAATCAATCCGGCATAAATTAAATCCCATAAACGAAGTATTTAGCAATAAACGGATTCTACTCGTTGACGATTCAATCGTCAGAGGGAATACATCCCGTGCCATTATCCAGATGGTACGAGATGCAGGCGCATCTAAGGTTTATTTTACTTCATATTCTTCACCTTTGACCAATCCTTGCGTTTATGGAATCGATATGCAGACACGCGGTGAATTTATCGCCAAAGATTCCGATCCAAAACAAATCGCAGCTAAAATTGGAGCCGATCTGGTTATTTACCAGGATATCGAAGAAATGGAAAAAGCAGT
>JAKAGC010000340.1 GCA_021817755.1 Acidobacteriota bacterium
CTCCTTTTAAAGCCATGGCCTCAATCACCGGTTCGTCCTTTTTCCTCAGTGCCTGGATAAGTTCATTTAGAGGAGTGACATTGGGGAGGTCTCTTTTATTTAATTGGAGAACATAGGGTAGAGATTCGAAATCGATATTATAATCTTTTAGGTTTTCCATCATATCTGCCATACTTTCAATATTGGCTTCGAAGCGTTCCCGTTGTGAATCGGCGACGAAAACAATACCGTCGACTCCTTTCATAATCAATTTTCTGGAACTGCTGTAATATATTTGTCCGGGGACTGTATACAAATGGAACTTAACCTTGTAACCTTTTATTGTACCTAGATCCAGAGGGAAGAAATCGAAAAACAATGTTCGTTCCGTTTCTGTTGCAAGGCTAACCAACTTTCCTTTGTTATCTGCTTTAACCTTTTCGTATATGGTTTTTATGTTGGTGGTTTTGCCACTTAAGCCCGGCCCATAATAGACAATCTTAAAATTAATTTCCCTGGTTGAATAATTTAAGAAAGACAAGTTTAATCTCCAAATATTTCATCGATATCTGCGTCGGAAACTCCCTCGAATGGAGAGGAGCCTTCTTCGAACGCACTGAGTTTAAGCTTTTCATTGATAGTTATGAAAACCTTTTCCAGATCCTGGATAGCACTTTTTACTCTGAAGCGAATAATTCCTAAATTGGAACTATTGTCGAAAATCACAATTAACATTGTACGATCATTAATAGAAGAGATATGCAAATTTTTGTCTGTGGATTCGGTTAAGATCGTTGTGAATTTTTCAACTTTTAACATCTGACCGATTCCGTTAACAGCAGCCATGCTTCCGGCAATCAGAGATGAAATGGAATTCAAGTGTGAATCTTCCATTTCACCTGTGGAAGCAATGCAATGGCCTTCGGAATCGGTAATAAATACTATTTCAGCCCTGGTGTTGGTTTTCAGTGACTTCAAAATATCCTTTATCAAAACGTATTCTTCATTGTATATGATAAAATTCTCTTGCATCTTAGTTATCTCTTCATTTGGTTTCTTCTTCGTTCTGGGCAGATAGGAGAAAATCCCAGTTTTGATCTATTTCTTCCTGGATTTTATCCACAATCCATTTGTTTTCTTTTTCCAGGAGGTGTCTGAAACGATCCTGGGATTTGAGCCATTCTGAAACAGGTAATTTATGTCGAGGTTTATAATTGACTGTAATTTTTGTTCCTCCGCGTATTTCAAACATAGGCCATACGCAAGTATCGGCAGCAAGGCGAGAGAGTTCAATGGATTTATCGGTATCTGTATTCCAGTGAGTCGGGCATGGACTTAACACATTTAAGTATGCAGGCCCTTTTGTCTCAAATGCTTTTTCGGCTTTTCTCAATAGATCATTCCAGTTCCATGGAGCAGATTGTGCTACGTAGGGAATGCGGTGTGCTGCGATTATAGCTGTGATATTCTTCCGGGTTTGCAGTTTTCCCGGGAGAACAGTTCCGGCAGGAGTGGTTGTGGTCGAAGCACCGACCGGAGTAGCCGATGAAGCTTGACCTCCGCTGTGAGCCATTGATTGGTTGTCATAACATAGGTATACGATGTCTTCTCCCCGTTCCATATAACCAGAAATAGAACTAATTCCACTATCATAAGTAGAACCATCTCCACCGATGACAAGAAATTTTCGTTCTTTTTCGTCCATTAAACGGCCTTTCTTTTTTAATGAACGGTAAACAGCAGTGACTCCTGACATTGTGGCCGATGCATTTCCATATCCCGTATGTATCCAATTGGATTTCCAGGCGGTGTGAGGAAACAGGGTGGAACCCATTTGAAGGCAACCTGTTGCGTTTGATATTACAAGCGGATTTCGTGAAGCACCTAAAACTAACTTTAATATAACCGGAATACTACAGCCTGGGCAGAGTGTGTGACCTGATGAAAACCATTCTTCGCGCGAGGCCAGTTGTTTCAATGTGATCATTCGTTATTCACCTGACGGTATCGTACGTTTACAAAGTGAAATCCATTCTCACTTTCGACTTTTTCTGTTTTTTCTTTAATCTCTTTAATTGTATTATCTATATCTGAAAGATTCAATTCACGTCCTCCCAATCCAAAAATATATGGGAAAATCTTTGGACGTAAATTATCCTCGCAGAAATACATTGCAGATCTAATTTCATTATATAACGGCCCACCTTGGGAACCAGGGACTATATTTCGATCAAAAATGGCAATTGCCTTCAACCCCAGTAATCGTTCCTGAATTTCTTGAAAAGGGAATGGGCGAAATACACGTAATTTTAATAATCCGACTTTTTCTCCTCGTGAGCGTAATCGGTCTATTGCCTCTTTTGCCGTACCGGCAGCAGAACTCATTATAATAATTCCGTACTCTGCATCATCCAGCTTATAGGTTTCGAAATACCCATAATAACGTCCAAAGCGGTCTCCGAATTCTTTCCCTACTTCCCGTATTATTTTTCGCGAATTTTCCATTCCTTGGAATTGGTTGAGTTTATGCTCGAAATAATAATTAGGGGATGAGAAAGAACCGATAGTCAATGGTTTGGTTGAATTTAATAGAGAGTAGGTAGGAATTCTTTTCCCCATGAAATCAGTAATCTCAGAGGGTTCCTCAATTGAGACATTTTCCATTGTATGGGAGGTAATCCATCCATCCATAGCAACCATCACAGGAGTCTTAACATCCTGGTGTTCAGAAATTTTATAAGCTTGGATGATATTGTCATAGGCTTCCTGAGGTGATTCGCAGAATAATTGAATCCATCCGCAGTCACGTTCTGCCATTGCATCGGAGTGGTCGGCATAATAGTTGATGGGGGCGGAGAGTGCGCGGTCTGCTATACCAATAACAATTGGTAATCGTAAGGATGAGGCGATGAATAACATTTCGTGCATTTGCGCTAACTCCTGAGATGATGCAGATGAAAAGACTCGACCACCAGCTGCCGATGCGCCGATACAGCCACTAATAGCACTTTGAGGCGATTCCATGTTTACCAGTTCCGTGTCCAGGCTGCCATTTGCAATATCCATCGCCAGACGTTCGAGCATTGGTGCTCCCGGAGCAGACGGATAGGCCATTACCACGTCCGGGTCTAGCTGCCTTACTGCCTCGGAAACGGCTGTATTGCCATCGAGTACTTTATTCGCTCTCATTTTACTATTTTTGCTTCCTAAATGCTACTTAATCACCTATGACACAATATCATTCCCATAAGGTTGTATTTATAAAAAAAAATAACCTATATATTATACTAGAATATGAACCTTTTTTACAACTCAAATTACTTCTTTTATCATAATCAACGGTTTCGGTTTATTTTCGACCGGGCATTCATTGGCGCAAATGCCGCATCCTTTGCAGTAATCATAATTAATCCCGCTGATTTTTTCTGCCTCAGTCATTATAGCATTTTCGGGACAAAAAACCCAGCAAAAAAAACAATGGATACAATTGAGCTCATTGAACTCCGGTTTCAACCCTTTTCGGTAATGCCCTGTAAAATGATTCGATGCGCTTCCCGGGTCTTCAATAATTGTACCGGGTTTCAATTCATTCCATGCTTCATGGCTCATTTTATATTCCTATTTTTTATTCCTCATTGTAATTATATATTATAGCTTATATTTTATTCCAAATGCTACAATTTAATCAAAGATATTTTATTACTTATTTTTAGAGAAATCTAATCCTTGAATATTTTTACTTCATTTATTCCCCGTTCGATGATTTTGAGGCGTGATTGGACCTGTCCATTTTCCCAAAAACGGGAAAGAAAAGGAGTAAACATTTGTTTTATTATATCGATACTTGCATTTTCAAGATAATTAACAACAAGGCT
Organism: Acidobacteriota bacterium; assembly: GCA_021817755.1. Classification (GTDB taxonomy): domain Bacteria; phylum Acidobacteriota; class Aminicenantia; order UBA2199; family UBA2199; genus JAKAGC01. Next base: position 3,855 of record JAKAGC010000340.1, read on the forward strand.
GGAAATTGCTATGGATGGATCTTTAGCTCCAGTTTCCTGAATCGTAATCGAATCAGCATCCAGTGTATATATTTTTTTTGAAATCGTATTTAAATTTTCTTTGATTTCTTGAGGAGAGAGGTGAGTATTCACAAAAAATACTGTATTCTCATTTGTAGTATCCTTGAAATTGAAGGCTGCATTTGGGAGAGAAATAAGCGAATAATTGAATATAACAATGATATCCGGTGGATCGAAAATTCTATGGAGTTTGATTGGATTCCCGGAAATTCGTGTATATCCGTAATTAAATGGAGGCGAGGGATGAAGGCAAAAGCCAGGGAAAACCTGGACAAATTTTCCTTGCCCAGCCATTATTTCGGCAACTATTACTGAAGAAAAAGAAATCGGTTCATTCTCTCGACTATACCATTTAATTTCAATATATACCCCCATTACTTTCTTTCCTTTACTCGAGGGATATATCGGTTAAGATAAATCTCAATAATGTGACAATGAAATCTTTTCATAGATCGATACGTCCTTCCATAGCTTTTGCTATTGTAACAGAGTCTACATAATCTATATCAGCACCTATTGGAATTCCTAACGCAAGTCGCGTGATTCTGACAGTAGAATACTGCCTTTTAATTAATTCGGATATAAAATGGGCAGTTGCATTACCTTCTGTAGTAGGACTTGTAGCTAGGATTACTTCATGGATTAGACCTGAATTCAAACGCAAAAGTAAACTCGAAATCTTTAATTCATCCGGACCGATACCACGTATTGGAGATAAATTCCCATGTAAAACGTGATACATCCCTTTATACAATTCCGTTCGTTCAATTGAATAAATATTGAATGGTTCTTCTACTACACAGATTTTTTCTTTTTCTCGGTTAGCCCCAGTACATATTTCACAGGGATCAATTGTTGTAATATTATTACATATAGAGCAAAAAAAGGTTTTTTCTTTTGCTTCGATAATTGCATTTGCCAGGGCAGCAGTACTCTCCTTACTCGCTTTTAGAAGGTAAAAACTAATTCTTTGAGCCGATTTTCTCCCTATTCCAGGAATTTTTTTCAATTCATCGATTAACCGGGTAACAGGGGAAGTAAACTCAAAGCCTGACATTTTCATTACCCCTTTATTTAAGGGATTCGAGTGATGGAGCGAAGAACGGATATATTCCGATTACATACCAGGGAAAGGGAATCCACCAGGCATTCCGGGCATTCCTGGGATGCTAATATTATCTTTCAATTGTTCGTCAACTTTAGCAAGTGCATCGTTAATAGCGGCAGTAATAAGGTCCTGGAGCATATCTATATCTTCAGGATCAACTACTTCTTTGGATATCTGTACTCCGAGAGCATTTTTATGTCCATTCATAATAACTTTCACCATCCCGCCTCCGGCGTTGCCTTCGACTTCGATGGAGTCCATTTGTTCTTCCATTTTCCGTGACAGATCCTGTGCCATTTTCATTAATTGGTTCATGTTGGGTATTTTTGCCATATGATCCTCCTTTTAGTTCAACTTTTTTGTTTTGTTACGGAA
>JAKAGC010000341.1 GCA_021817755.1 Acidobacteriota bacterium
CCAAATACGAAATTTCCTGTGCTGGTGGGTGTGTCACAGATACCTGTACTCTTAGTGGAGTACCGTGTTGTCTTTAGATAGTAGGAATCGGTTTCCTGGTTTTCCGGTAAATTAGTCTCTTAGGTGTTTTTCGTCCATCGAAGAGAAACGGAAATGTTTTATATGATTGTTTAGCATTCTAAAAACCAAGGCGCGGTCCCGGTCTACAGAGGTTTCGAGACCGGGACCTTTTCACATTTTTCTGTTTTAGTTTCTCTAAGGCGGCATCATAATAATGGAGAGATATTGTATTTGACTTCGATGGTTTTTTCAGATAAAATGGATAAGATTTTATCTCATAAAACATCGCTAAGGAAAGTGTAATGAAAGAGAAAATTGTCATTAAACGGTTTTCGGTTTTGGAAGATATCGAGATCGATATTAACAAGATCAACATTTTAATAGGAGAGCAAGCCACAGGCAAGAGTCTGATCGCAAAGCTGGTTTATTTCTTCAAATCGGAATTAGTAAATTCTGTTTGGTTTTCGATTTATTCGAAGTATTCTAATGATGATTTGCATGACCAAATTAAAGGTCGTTTTAATTTGCTATTTCCGGATTATATTTTAAAGGCAAAAGGTTTCGAAGTCAAATATGCTTACGGTGAAAGAGTTGTAACGATTTCAAATCAACCCGGGAAAACCTTCAAATCTATATTAATCGATTTTAATGAAGAATTATTAAAACAAATCAAAGCATTATTCGTGTTTTATAATACTCAAATCGATAAAATAGATGTCTCAGATTTGACGAGAAAACAAGTTATAACAGATCGAATTTTAGATGAATTACGCAATCTTTTTTTTGGAGAGATAACTTATTCTTATTTTATCCCTGAAAGTAGGACATTTTTTCACAAAATTGAGAGGAATGTATCTTTACTTATGACCCAAAACGTAGGATTTACAGATAATTTATTGGGACGATTCGGTCAGTTTTTTAATGATATTAAGTTCAGATATTCAGCCACTATAAATGGAATTGATCCTATAATATTTAAAGAGTGTGAGGATATTCTTGGGGGAAATTATGAATTTGATGGGCTGGATGATTGGATAAAAACAGGGAATGATCAGAAAGTCAAATTGATGAATGCATCATCAGGTCAACAGGAAGTATTTCCTCTCCTACTTTCATTGCAAGAGATATCCACCTACTTATATAAAAATTATATTTTTATAGAGGAACCGGAAACACATCTATTTCCTCAAACACAGTGCAAAGTAGTAGATATCCTTGCGCTTGTTTATAATGAATTGAAACGAAAATCCGTTTTTTTTATTACGACTCACAGCCCCTATATCCTTACTGCGTTTAATAATTTAATCCAGGCTCATAACACAGAAATGGATATTCGTCATTCCCAGAAAGATGATAAAATTAAAGAAAATAAACTAAACGATCTTAAAAAAATTGTAATCTCTGAAAAACGTATACCTTTTGAAGACGTTTCGATTTATATGATAGGGAAAGGAGAATGCCGTGATATTCGTAATTTGGAAAACAAACTCATCGATGTCAATATTATTGATGAAGTATCAAATCAAACTGCTTCGGTTTTTGATGAATTGATGAATTTATCTTACGGAGATTAACCCTATATGCCCGCTATCCATTTCAATGAATGTGGAAACTTCCGAGATGATTCGCAAATAGTTGTAAAGGAAAATAGACGAGAATTTCGTATTGTTAATAATAATCATAAAAAATTATTAGAAGTAAAAGTCGATGGATGCCTTATTAATATTGAAGGGAAAAGATGCGACTGGTTATTGATCGAAATAGATAATAACCATGCTCATTTTATCGAATTAAAGGGATGTGAAATAAAGGAAGCTTTTAAACAATTGGAAAACACTATCCGGATTATCTCAGACCCGAACAATGGATATATTGAGAATGAATTTATGAAGAAATGGGCGTATGTGGTTTGCAGCCGTAGTCCAATGAATTCTACTGAAATTCAGAATCAAAAGATAAACTTCAAAAAAAAATTAAAGGCTGTGTTAGTTGTTCATGAAACTAAATATACTGTGAATATGTGAATCTTTTAGATTATACACATTTTTTTCTTCCGAATTAAAATACTCTAATAATCCCTTCATCGATATATCTATCTTATTAATTTTGAGAGATATGTTTAATTCCCACTTCGATCTCCATTTTTTAACTTTGTGAAAAATTAACAGAAAAGAGGTTGAAGAATTAATAAAAAAAAGGTAAAATATTTCGGGTATTAAATGTAACCGAATCGATAGCCTGTATTCAAAGTAATTTCAATAAATGATGGCTTTTTTGAAGGAGGAAAAAATGCGTCAAATAAATCTCAAGAGAATCATTCCTGCGCTTTTCTTAGGAATGATATTGTTAATTATGCCTTATGTGCTGGTATCTCAAACCCAGCAGTATCTACAGATTCATTACATCAATGTAGAACAAGGTCAAAGTACATTAATCATAGGGCCAAATGGTACCATCATTCTGTATGATGGAGGGAATGAATTTAAAGGAACAAACGAAGTGGTTCCTTATCTGCAAAGCATTGGTATTACTACCAATCGTACACTGGATTATATCATCGCTTCACATCGCGATACCGATCATTATATGGGACTGACGGAAGTTATGAATTACGGATACGATGCGCTGCATGTTTATGATAACGGCAGCGATAAATATAATGATATTTTCCAATTATTCTTAAATGCCGCTACTCAAACCACAGCAGGTAGTGTGGTTCCGATTCAATTGGGACAGGTAATCGACCTGGGAAATGGAGCCACTGCAACTTGTGTGGCTGTAAATGGTTCAGTTATAGGTACTGGTGCTATTCCAAATGGACAGGATAATGAAAATGACCGTGCAGTTGTATTACTTGTTAAATATGGAAATTTTGAATACCTGGTAACAGGTGACCTTGGTGGAGGTTCGGATGAAACGACCTGCACGGGAAGGAGCACTAGCCAGGTGAATATTGAAACGCCGCTAGTCAAGGCCATTATGCCGGCAGGGGTCAATCCATTATTGTCCTTATATGGCGTTGAAGTAGCGCATGTGGGTCATCATGGAAGCGAAAGCAGTACCAATACGGATTATATGAATGTATTATCTCCCACTCTCGCATGTATTTCCGTTGGAGCAGGGCAGGGAACAGATTGGTTTCATCCTCGTATCGATGTCGTGGATCACGTTCTTCTGGCTGGGGTATCTTGTATTACTGCTCCACCTGCGCTTGTATTGCAAACAGAAGAAGGGAGCCCTACCGGTGAAAAAACCAGCTATTCCGGATATTGCGTGGGCGATTTTGTCATTCAAACCGATGGTGTTAGTACTTATACTGTAACAGCCGATGGCGCCGTTTCACAGGGTCCGGATGAACGAGTCGCAGCAGGACTTCCCCGCACATTCTATTTCGATGAAGTAACTGCAATCGATACTGCACCTGTATTATACGATATTCATGATGCCAATATCACTCGTACTACGGCTGATATTATGTGGTCGACCAACGAATTGGCAACAAGCGTTGTTCGATATGGTACCACTTCAGGAACTTATCCGTATACCGCAAGCAGTGCAACATTGGTTCTGAATCACACTGTCTCTTTATCAGGACTCACACAGTTTTTGACTTACTATTATGTGGTTGAAAGCACAGATGCCACCAACCATACCACGGTTTCTACCGAACGTTCGTTCCAGGCAGTTAATACGTCGGATATAAAAGTGGTATTTAGCGAGTTATTTTACGATACACCGGGAACCGATACGGAAGAAGAATGGATTGAACTCTATAACAATTCGCCCGTGAATATCGATTTAACGGGTTGGAAAATCACGGATAACAACGGTAGCGGTTCTACCTATACATTCCCAGCAGGGACAGTAATTCAGTCGGGTACATACCTGACCGTTGCCATAAACAGTGGAGGTTTTCTTGCTCTCTATGGCTATGATGCCGATCTGTACGGCAGCATTCCAAGCATGAATAATGACGGAGATGCGTTGGTTTTGAAAAACAAATCCGGAGTTATTATCGATGCAGTCGGATATGAAGGCGGGAGTACCGCAGGATTACCGACAGGGTGGGGGAGTACGACCCTTCCAAGTGCACCTCTCGGTTCAACCATTGTGCGTACCAGCTCCACAACTGATACGGATACTTATGCCGATTGGTCAGTTGCTGCAAATAACGGATATCCGCAAACTCAATTCATGAATAATTCATCTTATATGAAAGTCGTATTCAGTGAAGTATTCTATGATACACCCGGTACGGATTCCGTTGAAGAGTGGATCGAACTCTATAACAATTCGCCGATGGCAGTCGATATCAGCGGTTGGACGATTACGGATAATAATGGTACAGGGTCGGTTTATACGATTCCACAGGGAAAAACGATCGCTGCTCATTCCTATTATACCATTGCCATTAACAGCACCGGTTTCTTGAATCTGTACGGTTATAATGCGGATCTGTATGGAACCATTCCTTCTCTAAACAATGACGGGGATGCGTTGATTCTTAAAGATTCGACCGGACTCGTAAAAGACGCTGTTGCCTGGGAAGGCGGAGCATCTGCCGGAGTACCGACAGGATGGGGAAGTACGACATTGCCTTCTGTTCCTACCGGAAGTACAATCGTTAGAACAGATGTCACCACGGATTCGGATTTATATACCGATTGGTCCAGTCTTGCTAACAATGGTTACCCTCAGACTCAGAGTTGCGCTTTCCGTATTGTTATATCGGAAGTCTTTTACGATACGCCGGGAGCAGATTCGGTGGAAGAATGGATCGAGCTTTATAACAATACTCCGGTTACAGTTAATATCGGTGGTTGGAAGATAGTCGATAACAATGGAACAGGAACGACATTTACGATTCCTACAGGTAATTCGATTGCTCCCGGCACCTATTTCACAATGGCTGTAGATAGCACTGGATTCACTGCTCTTTATAATTATAATGCCGATATTTACGGAGCCATCCCTGCATTGAATAATGATGGGGATTCCTTGCTTCTAAAAGATAGTTATGGCAATATCGTAGATGCCGTTGCCTGGGAAGGTGGCGGAACCGGTGGCGTACCCACCGGTTGGGGAAGTACCACAACTCCTTCGGCTCCCACAGGAAGTACAATCGTACGTTCCAGCGTGACTACGGATACCAATACATATGCCGATTGGACAACTGCTGCAAACAATGGAAATCCTCAGACCCAGACTTCCGGGATCATCAAAGTGGTATTTAGTGAAGTATTCTACGATACACCCGGTACCGATTCAGTGGAAGAATGGATTGAATTGTATAATAATTCGACCTCTACAGTGGATATAAGCGGTTGGAC
>JAKAGC010000342.1 GCA_021817755.1 Acidobacteriota bacterium
GCATCAGGAGGAAGCGTGTGGTAAATCAGTCCGTGCTTTTTCATTTCATTTATTGCATCTTTTTCAAGTTGTTCTGCTTTTTTATATAATCTTTCTGCTACTACTTTCGCAGCTTCGATCATAGGCTTTTTAAATTCTTCGGGAACCTGTTTCCAAACATTATTAGAAAGAACGATTCCACCCACAAGAGGTGCTACTTTTAAATCCGATGTATGTGGAATCAAGGCGAAGTATTGTCCCGATGCAGCCAACAGGTGGGGGAGGTATGCCGAATCCAGCATTCCACTCTGTAACGCCATTAACAAATCCTTTAAATCTGTCGGAATAACCTGGTAACCTGATTTCTTCCAGGCTTGTTCCATTTCAGGAGTTCCAATTGCAAAAGATAATTTATGTTTCTTTAAATCTTCAGGGTAGATGATTGGACGTTTTGAGTAGAAATAAAGCCATCCTGATTTCGCCCAGGTAATCACTTTGAAACCTTTCGCTTCGATATCTTTTTCAAAACCCGGAGTCAATTGAGAGAGAACATAATCCAGTTCCGAATCCGTATCCATGGTAAACGGCATATTAAGAACATAAGCATCTTTTTGAATTTGAGTAATACCGATGTTTGTAAAAACCGCACCGCCAAGCATTCCCATGCGGATTTTACGAACCATATCTTCTTCGCTTCCTGCGATTCCACCCGCATAAATTTTGATCTCGACCTTACCCCCAGTGATTTTCCGCCATTCCATATCCAGGTTTTTAATTTCATCCACCCAGGGCGAACGAAGCGGAGCAATCGTTCCTAACTTTATAGTCAAAGCCGATAATTGACAAACCATTAATAATACTAAAACGACTGTACCGAATAATCGGAATTTCATTTTTTTCATCCGAATTTCTCCTCAATAAGGTTTAATTATTTTGCTCAGTTACTTCTCCCGTTTCTTCCTGCTTGTTTTCAGGTTCTACCGGAGTCTCTTCGCTTTCCACGAAGAAATTGTCAAGGTGCTTTAATAACCAGGTCGCTTTCCTCTGATTCAGGATATTCACCAACCGGTTTTGCGGGTCAACATCAGGGTTGACTTCCAGCACTTTATTTAATAATTCTTTAAATTCTTTTAAGTTCTGTTCATTTACAGAAACGGTTGTAGCCAGAGAAAGAAAGTGAGATGTTTTCTTCCCTTTTGAAGCATCTACTGCTTTTTGGAAATATTCCCGAGCCTTAGCTGCACTTCCTCCCAAAGATTCAGGCATTGCACCGTAATATAAGGTATAAAAATCATACACCGAACCATTATCAAAGCCTTCATCCAAACGGGCCACGCACTTCATCATTTCCGAAGCATTCGGAACTGTCAGGCTCATTTTCATGTCAAAAGGATCGATCGCATATGCCGCCAACCATCCCGCAGCTCCCCAATAGAGAAAAGGTACGTCTTCCTTTTTCATCTTTGAAAATGCTACATCGTATTTTTTGGCTTCCATTTGTGCCATAAAGCCCGGATGCTTTTGTTCGATTGCTTTCAAGATTATGTCTCTGCCTCTGACATAGAGATTCTTTGCCCGCTTCAACATAAAATCCTGCTGCTCTTTTTCTTCATCTGTCAGCATATCTGCCGGTGTTTGAATAAATGCATTCGCATACATGATATAAAGGCTTCCCGTTTTCAATTGGAGTCCCTGGTGCCAGGGAGCAGAAACCATTAGGGATTCATACATTTTAATAGCAAAGGGCAATGCACCTGCAATCAATTCCGGGTCATTATCTCCCGTAAAAACTGTGCCCCCGTCTTCAGTGGTTAATGCGTTCGCCACCTGATTTAATGCCATTTTTTTTATGGAACATCCATTCGATAATAAAAAGGAAACGATTATCGTCGTTATTAAGAAAAACCTGCTTCTATTCATCTGATTTCTCCTTTAAATTCTTTTAATACTAATCAAAACTTCCCATAAAGTCAAGAACAGCATGAGGTATTTATTTTAAACCAAATCGCAGGAACCCTTTTACAAAAGTGTTCCTGCAGCTCCAAAATTTTTTATCAGACATTCTTCTTTGAATAGTTAATCAGTATTTCGAGGTTTCGTTTGATCTGATTGTTTAACGTTTCGACGGAGATTTCTTTTAGTTCTGCCACTTTTTGTGCCACGTGTGTAACCCAATAAGGAGTATTGGTTTCTCCTCGAAATGGAACAGGTGCCAGATAGGGAGAATCCGTTTCTGTAAAGATTCGGTCAATCGGGATAATTTTTACCACTTCCCGTAATGAATCCGATTTTTTGAAGGTCACTATTCCTGAAATGGAAATAGAGTATCCCCGTTTGATAATTTCTTCCCCATCTTCAATGTTTCCCGTATAACAATGAAAAACCACAGGGTGATCAAATTTCATCTCTTCCAAAGCATCCATTACCTCTTTTTCCGCATTACGGGAATGGATGATAAGAGGTAGTTTCAATTCCTTTGCAACTGAAATCTGGCGTTTGAAAACCCGTCGTTGATCGTCAGGAGAGGATAGATTGTAGTGGAAATCCAATCCCGCTTCACCATAACCGATCGCATTATTTTCAGTAATGAATCCGATAATATTTTCTTCGATTTCATTTGAATACTTGGAGGCATAATGAGGATGCCCCCCCGCCATACAGTATACCTGATCATGACATTGTAGAGTCTCTACAGTACGTTCGAAAGAACCCGGTTCATATGGATCCGCGACCGAGACGATATTGGAAAAACCCGAATTGAAACACTTATTAATAATTTCTTTCCTCTTCCCATCAAATTCTTTAAAATCCAGGTGACAATGAAAATCGACATAATTTGTCATTCGTATAAAAATCTCCTTTTTATAAAAAACATACGGGGGATATTCCCGGCTTTTATTGCCCGGAAATCCCCCGCTTTATAATAATTATATATAAAAGATGAGCATCAAATCTCTTGTTTTGCTATTTTTTTAAAGAGACGAAGCGTTTTTATTTTCAGGTTTTCTACCCTTACATACATTACCGGAACAAGGACAAGGGTAAGCAGCAGTGAACTCAAAAGTCCGCCGATAAGAACCCATGCCAGGGCGCTTTTGTATTCGGAACCTGAGGCAGTCGAAAGAGCGATTGGCAACATACCGAATACCATTGCCAGAGTTGTCATCAGAATCGGACGAAGTCTTGTTTTACCTGCTTCCAGTAATGCATCAGTAATCGATTTTCCTTCTTCCCTCAGTTTATTCGTATAATCTACCAGGATGATTGCGTTTTTAGCAACCAGACCCACCAGCATAATCATACCCATAATCGAGAAGATATGGATCGATTTCATTGTCATCGCCAGTGCCAGGATAGCTCCCACAACCGCAACCGGTATAGAGAACAAAACTACGAAAGGATGCAAGTAAGAATTGTACAAAGCTACCATGATTAGGTAAACAAACAGAATACCCGCAATTAAAGCCAAAAATAAGCTTGAAAACGCTTCTTCTTGTTCCTGGGTTCCTGTATAATCGATGTTAACCGAGGAAGGCAGTTTTACTTTTTCCATTGCTTTTTTAATATCTTCATGGATTGTTCCACTCGGTCTTCCATAAGCTTCAGCACGAACCGAAACCGAGTAGTTCCTGTTTTTACGTTCCAATTTTGTTGGACCCAGGGTCTGGTAAATACTCGCAAATTGTTTCAATTGAACTTCTTGCCCTTTATGATTGATAAAGAATAAGTTTTCGATTTCTGAGGTTTTCGAGCGGTCGAATTCATCCAGAATAACTCGAATATTATACTCATTCGGCCCAATTTGGAATTTGGAATTATCTTCACCCGAAAGAGCTGTACGCAATGTCGCACCGACTTCTCCCAGGGTAAGTCCCAGCGTCGCCATTTTATCACGATCGATTTCGATTCTGGTTTCCGGTTTCCCTTCCGAAGAAGATACTCGTGTATCGGCAGTACCTGGAACCTTTTTTACCACATTCTCTAGGATACGAACTGCCTTATTCACTTCATCCAGATCCGGACCATTTACCGTAACGAAAATCGGAGATTCATCACCTGTTCCGAAGATACCGATCGGATTTGTACGGACTTTCACTCCAGGCAGTTGATTGACTTTTTGTTTAATTTCGCGTGTAATGTCTTCTGTTTTTCGTTTCCTCAATTTTTGATTGCTCAGTGCCACACTTAATTCCGATACGTTGTTGGAATTCTGGCCGAAGAAACCTTCATTTGAAGCACCCACGTTGGTAAAGATTTTTCTTACTTCCGGGATAGCAGCGATCATTTTTTCCACTTTGTAAGAGACCTCATTTGTTTTCTTCAAGGTTGTACCCGGAGCCAGTTCAAGTGTAACCGTAAATTCGCCACGGTCCGTTTGCGGCATAAATTCCGCACCCACAAAACCCAGGGGAATCAATGCCAACGAAGCAATCATCAAGAATGTCGTAATCGCAAAGATCTTTCCACCGTTTCTTAAACTCCATTGAAGTACTTCGTGGTAGAATTCCGTTAATTTGTGATATTGCCGCTCGAACCAGTCGCCGAATTTACCCATTAATGTATGTTTGAGTGAGTCTTCAAGCTTAATAAAACGCGAAGCCAGCAATGGAGTTACCGTGAATGAAACGAAAAGGGAAAGCAATGTGGATACAACGATAACCAATGCATATTCTCGAACGATATTACCGATCAATCCTGAAATCAAGGACATAGGTAAAAAGACCACCACGTCGACTAAAGTAATGGACATCGCCGTAAAACCGATTTCATTTCGACCCACTACCGATGCTTTTCGTCGTTCCAATCCCATTTCCAGGTGACGGTGGATATTTTCCAATACAACGATAGAGTCATCCACAAGGATACCGATAACCAGCGACATTGCCAACAATGTCATCAAGTTAAGTGTCATATCGAACATATACATAGCGATAAAGGTAGAGATCAATGAACATGGAATAGCGATCATAACGATAATGGAGTTACGGATCGAGTGAAGGAAGATGAGCATCACCAATCCTACCATGAGGATGGCGATAAAAAGATCATGTTTAACGTTGTTGGCTGCATCGATTGTAAAATCGGAACTATCCAGAGATACTTCGAATTTCAAACCGATTTTTTTATACTGGTTTTCCAGTACTTTTAATTGATTACGAACCTGTTTTGAAACTTCAACCGAGTTCGCATCCGTCTGTTTCTGGATCAAGACGCCCACAGCCGTTTTGCCGTTTAAACGTCCGATATTTGTATATTCTTTTATTGTATCCTGGACTTCCGCCACATCGCGAAGTTTGACTTCACCTTCATCATCTTCCTGTTTGATAACCAGGTTTCGTAACTCTTCCAGGTCGCTGAATTTACCCGCTATCCTGACGATGAATTGCCCGTCTATGTCCTTAACTGTAA
>JAKAGC010000343.1 GCA_021817755.1 Acidobacteriota bacterium
AAACGACAGATTGCTTCAAACCGGAGCCCTTGCATTCGATGCCTCTACTTTTGAAATTTGGGGACCCTTGCTTAATAATGCGTGTTTAATTCTTCTCGATAAAGATTCCGTAATGGATTTCCATCTGCTATCCCAAGCCCTCATATCACACCGTATTTCCATTATGTGGATGACTTCCGGTTGGTTTAATAGGGTCTGCCAGTGGGATATCGAAACAGGCAATCGTGTTTTTGCTCCCTTGCGTGTACTGCTTGTTGGTGGTGATATTGTATCTCCATTCTATATAAATAATACCCGAGAGCGTTTCCCTGAATTAACCATTATAAACGGATACGGCCCCACGGAGAATACCACGTTCTCCACTACCTGTAACATGAATCCCTTTGAACCTCTTCACCTTACACCTGCCAATACCTTACCCATCGGGAAACCCATATCCAATTCTACCGCTTACATCCTCGATAAATCCGGGAACCCGGTTCCTTTCGGTGCAGTAGGAGAACTTGTTGTCGGTGGTGACGGTATCGCCCGTGGATATCTAAATAACCCTGAACTTACTTTTGAACGATTTGGCGCCTTCCAGGGGCTCGTTTTGAGAAACCCGCCCCTGGACCCCGACAAAACTTCTGATAATAATGAATTATTAGATGAGTCAATACATAGTCAATTAACAAAAAGTTTTGAGTTAGCACAAGTGAGCGAAGATCACTATGTAGGGGCGACCTGCCGGTCGCCCTTGAACACCATCACCGACACCAACACTAACACTTTTTATAAAACCGGTGATTTGGCCAGGTGGTTGGATGATGGTAATATTGAGTTTTTAGGTCGCATCGATCAACAGGTAAAGGTACGCGGTTTCCGTATAGAGCTTGAAGAGATTGAATATGCTTTATTACGAATCAAAGAGATAAAGGAAGTTGTCGTAATTATACAGAATAAAGAAGCATCCGAAGCCTTTTTATGTGCTTATTTCGTACCAGATAATTCCTATCCTGAAATTGATTCCAGGCAAATTAAGGAACAGCTCCAGGCTTCTTTACCCGACTATATGATTCCAACGTATTTTATTGCTATAGACCATATCCCACTGACCCTTAACGGGAAAGTAGACCGTCGCGCGTTACCTCAACCTCAAGCTGTAGATGATAAGGATTCTGAGTTACCCAGGGATGAAATAGAGATTAATCTCGCCCGGGTTTGGGGAAGTGTTTTAGAGATAGAGAGACCCATCCGGATCGATGAAAATTTTTTCGAATTGGGCGGGCATTCATTAAAAGCCATGATACTCTCTTCAAAAATGTATAAAGAATGGGGCATTCGTATTCCCCTTACTCAATTATTCAAAGCTCCCACAATACGTAGTCAACGTGAATTATTCAAAGAAATTCCCAAAGAAAATTATATTGAGATTCAACCAGTTCCCAAGCAGGAATATTATCCCTGTTCGTTTAATCAACAGCGATTGTTTATTATACAGCAAGTGAACCCTCGCGATAATTCTTATAATATGCCCGGTATTATTCATATTAATAAAAAAATAGATCAATCGTTGATTCGTCGAATAGTAGAGTATATGACCTGTATTCATGAGAGCCTCAGAACAGGGTTCAAAGAAATAGAAGGACACACCGTACAATTTATCGTGGAAAACCCTTCCATTTCTTTCTCATTTCTCGATGTATCTCATCATGATGTTTCTCAAAAGGAAACTCAGGTTCAAGAGCAGCTTAACCGGTTCAACTTTGAAACCTTCCGTCTCGATGAGCCCCCACTATTTCGTTCATTGCTTATAAAAATAGAGGAAGCACGGTTTATTTATGCCTTTGTCATGCATCATATTATCTCCGACGGCTGGTCCTTCGGTATACTTGAACGTGATTTCATGAGGTGCTTCGATGCCCTGGAACAAGGCAGAAATATAGAAGATATCAACGCTCCTCAGATTACTTATAAAGATTTTGCAGCTTGGCATAACCGGCAATTGGAAGATGGAGATTTAAAGAAGCTCTCAAGGGAGTTCTGGTTTCAGTTTTTGACTTGTGATTTACCACCTCTTCTATTACCAAGAGATTTCGAGTACAATGGAAAGGAAAAACAGGGAGCTTCATATCGATTTGTTATACCTCAAAATGTCCACCAGGCATTGACTCAAATTTGTTTTTCCAGGCGAATCACGTTGTTTTTTCTTATGTATGCAGCATACAATATTTTCTTATCCCAATTCTCCGGTCAGAAAACCGTTGTTTCCAGTATTGTTAATGCCGGAAGAGACCACCCATCCCTTCTCGATATTGTCGGGTTCTTCGTCAATTCTGTTGTTTTCAGGAAAGATATCGATTCAGAAACTTCTTTTATCCGGTTTGCGCTTGATATTCAACAAGAAGGACTTGAATTTTTCAGACACCAGAATTATCCACTCGAACTCGTATTGGATGAAGCAGGTAAGAAATATCCTGAAGTCACTGTTTCTTTTAATATGGTAAATACCCGCAGTCAAACTACTGCGATCGATATAGAAAATCTAGAATCCGTACATATCCCCGGAACACAGAATGCTAAATTCGATCTCGAACCTTATATCCTCGAATACCGGAACGGGATTGAGATTACAGTCAGTTATGACCGGAACCTTTTCAAAGCTGAGAATATCGAGTACATGATGGAACAGTACCGTAAAATGGTCGAATTCTTTGCTTTTAATCCTGAAAAAAAATTATCGGAATATAAAAATGAAAAGAAACGAAAGCTATTCAGGACCGCGCCCCGGACCGAATAACGAACCAGTTTTTAAATGTTTTTCTATTCTACGCATTATTAATGGAGGAATGCCAGATGCTCATTGAAGGTTTTGAAAAATCAGTAAAGGAATTCGCTTCCCGTATCGCTATTAAAACCCAGAAAGAATCCATAACGTATCTCGAATTGGACCGGTTTTCAAACCGGATCGCCAACCGGCTTCATGAAATATCTAACAACCAAAACATCAGTCCATTACGGATAGGGCTCTTAATGGATTCTGCCGTTGACATGATCGCAGGAATCCTTGGCGTACTTAAATCTGCTCATATTTATATTCCCCTTACTTCCGATTACCCTGCCAAACGTCTTTCTTATATCCTCCAACATGCCGATATCAAATATGTAATAACCGACAAATCCCTGCTTCCTCTTCTTGAAGAAGCAACCCTTGAAAATCATATTCCTCATATCCTTATAGAAGATATCAACGAGAACACCTCATCCGGTGATCTCCAATTCGTTAGACCTTCTCTTTCCATTGAAGATGCATATATATTATATACTTCCGGTTCAACCGGAGTTCCCAAAGGTGTCAGACAGACCCATCGGAATATTCATTACTTTATTAGTAGGTATATCCAAACCCTTCAACTCACTCATACCGATAAACTCACTCTTTTTTCTTCTTTCGTGCATGATGCAGCCGTTATGGATATCTATTCCGCGTTAACCGCCGGGGCAGCACTCTATCCTCTTCAATTAAAAACAGAAGGTGTCTTCTCCGATCTCACTTCCTGGCTCAGAGAGGAACAGATTACTATTTGGCATTCCGTTCCAACCGTGTTCCGTTATTTTATGGCAGAAGTTCAGCAACCCCTGGAATTGCCTTTACTCCGGTATGTCGTATTCGGAGGCGAAGCCGTACTTAGAAATGATTTCGAAAAATATAGTGCTTTCTTTCCTTCATCATGTAAAGTGTTCACTCTTTATGGGCAGACCGAATCTTCATTTAACTCCGGTTCCTTTTTCCCTGTTGCCGGTCAAACTAATTCCAAAGAGATTACCCTAACTATCGGAGATCCTATCGAAGGAACACAGTTATTTATTATGGATGAACAAGGAGCAGAAGCAGATGATCTCGAAGTCGGGGAAATAATTGTACTCAACGATCATATTTCTCCCGGTTACTGGAAAGATGATAAAACAACCGCAGAAAAATTCGTCGATGATCCTGAAAATGGACGCATCTATTATACAGGTGACCTCGGTCGCAGATTGAGAAACGGTAAAATAGAGTATACCGGACGAAAAGATAACCAGATTAAACTCAGGGGATTTAGAATCGAACTTGGCGAAATTGAAAATCTGGTAATGCAATATGACCGGATCACTCAGGCAGCTGTTACAGTAGTTGAAGGCATTTCCGGCGATAAATTTCTCGCTTGTTATTTTTCAGGACAAAAGGATTATGATATACGAAGAATGAGAGATTATCTCATCGAACGTCTTCCAGGGTATATGGTACCCGTATACCTCAAACAACTCGATCGTTTGCCTACTACTGTAACCGGTAAAATCGATAAGAAAGCTTTGCCTTTTCCTGAGATTATCTCTGCTTCCGAATATGTTCCCCCTAGAAATGAACTCGAGCGAAAACTAGTTGATATGTGGGCTGAAATTCTCAATATTGGGAAGGATGTTATCGGTATAGACAATAGCTTTTTCCTGTTAGGTGGGCATTCACTTAGCGTTACCATTTTAACATCTCGCATGCACAAAGAACTCAATGTCGTAATTCCCCTTGCCGAAGTTTTCGAACGTAAAACCATCCGCGGATTAACAGAATACATAGCACAAGTAGGGGAGAATCCATTTGAAAGCATCGAATCCGCTGAAGAACGCGAGTATTACCCCTTATCTCCTATTCAACGCCAATTGTATATCATCCAGCAATTTGCTCCTGATTCAACCGCATACAACATTCCATTTATTTTCTTCCTCATCGAAGCTATTCCACATAAAATACTTGAAGAGACATTTAAAAAACTGATTGCACGTCATGAGATACTGAGAACATCTTTTGAAATGAAAGGTTCTGAAATCATTCAACGCGTCCATCCCACTGTGGAATTCTCTTTACCGTTTATTAAAGTCAAACCCGAAGAGATCGCTGCGGTGCAGGAGAAGTTTATCACTCCCTTTGATCTCTCGAAAGCTCCTTTGTTCAATGCTTGCCTCCTCGATATCGATGGCAAATACATACTAATGAACGATTTCCATCATATCATTGCCGATAACAATACCCTGAACGGTATTCTTGAGGTTGATTACCTCGAAATGCTCGAAGGAAAAATCCATGAACCCGTTAAAGTCCATTATAAAGATTACTGTATATGGTATTTTTCTGAAAAGATGCAGTCTGTTGTAAAACGTCAAGGGCAGTATTGGAAAGGTATGTTTCAAGGTGAGCTTCCTATTATGGAATTTCCATATGATTTTCCCCGTTCAGCAAAAAAGACTTATGAAGGAAAGATCGAAGCCCAGATTCTCGATGAAGAAACCACTGTTCGGTTGAAGAATTTCGGGGCTTATAATGGCGCCACTCTTTATATGGTCCTATTTTCAGCCTTTGTTACCTGGT
>JAKAGC010000344.1 GCA_021817755.1 Acidobacteriota bacterium
CTGAAACAACGACAATATTCTCATCTAGAGAAGTAGAAGGAATGAGATTTGCGTTATTCGACATTCTGGACCTGTTGTTTGATTTTTTCCACTTCACGGCGAATGTTCAAAACAAATTTATGGACTTCCATTGAATTGGTTTTCGATGCGATTGTATGAGTTTCCCGTTGAATTTCTTGAGCGAGAAAATCACCTTCTTTTCCTTTTGTATCAAGGTTGGCATCCATTATAAGTTCTTTCAGACGCCGGGTATGAGTTGAAATTCGACTAATCTCTTCATTAATACAGGATTTTTCAGCAATAATGGCAGCTTCCTGAACAATTCGGCGTTCGTCGATGTCGTACTCACTCAAGTACTTGGTGATCTTTTCCTTGAATTTTAAGAAGATTTCTTTTTCAATGCTTTCGGATTCCGATTTTATTGAGTCGAGGTTCGTTTCTATCTTGCCGATGCTTTCAAGGATATCGTTAAATATGGATTGGCCTTCTTTTTCACGGCTTAGCATGAATTCATCGAATACTTTTTCAATGGAATTATTTATGAGCCGTGTATCTTCCTCTGTGTAACTATCTGCGATGTAATCGAGGTGGAAGAGCATGGGAATACGCAACAACGAATCCATTGTAATGGTTATCCTGTCCTTAAACTGGTGTTTGAAATAGAGTAGTTTATCGAGGATTTCCGTAGAGAGTTTCTCATTGAAGTGGATATTGCATTTTCGTTCCGAGGAATCGAAAAGATCAAAAATGATTTCTACTTTTCCACGAGAAATACGATTTTTGATTATGTCTTTAAAATACTTCTCTGTGGTGGGATTAATACCTGTTCCTTTAAAGGAAACATCGAGGAAACGATGATTAAGAGATTTAATCACGATATTTAAAGAGAGATTCTCAAATTCAAAACGTCCTTGTGCAAAACCTGTCATACTTTTCATAGCTACATTATAATATCCATTTCAGGAAATTGCAAATTATATAATGAATAATAGAGTCCGCGTTTAACGAGGAGTTCACGGTGGTTACCGGTTTCTTTTATTTCTCCGTTTTCGATTACGAGGATTTTATCTGCTTCGATGATGGTGGATAGACGATGAGCAATAACAAAAGTAGTTCTACCTTTCATAATATCGAGCATGGCTTCCTGGATTAGTTTTTCGGATTCGGAATCCAAGGACGAAGTGGCTTCATCAAAGATTAGAATAGGAGGTTTCTTGAGGATGGCGCGTGCAATGGAAATACGCTGGCGTTGTCCGGTGGAAAGAAAAACACCACGTTCACCGGTGAGAGTGTTATATTTAAGAGGTAATTCTTCGATAAAATCAGCAGCTCTAGCAATTCGTGCGGCTTCTTTCAAATCTTCAAAGGTATGGTATTTGCTTCCATAGGCTATATTGTTTTCAATGGTATCATTAAAAATAAAAACATCCTGGGTAACCAGTCCGATTTTATCGCGAAGGCTCTTCTGAGTAACTGTTAAAATATCTTTCCCATCTATAGTTATTTGGCCTGAGTCGGGTTCATAGAATCGGATCAAAAGATTCATCATCGTTGTTTTTCCTGAACCACTGGCCCCAACTAAGGCAATCATCTGCCCAGGAGAAGCAGAAAAATTCACTTGCTTGAGAACAGAAATATCTTCGCGATAAGAAAAGTTAACATCTTTAAAAGCAACATCGCCTTTTACATTTTTTAATTCTATCGCATTGGGGATATCGGTAATGGGATTCACAGAGGTTATAATTTCTTCCACCCGTTGGAAACCTGCTTTCCCTTGCTGGTAATCATTATGTGCCTGGGATAGTTTTTTAATAGGATTGTACATCATAAGGATGGCCAGAAAAAAGGCTGTAAAATCTCCTGGGGTAATACTATTGTTTGCAATCCGGTGTGCTCCGATAGAAAAAATAATAAAAGCAACAACGCCGCCAATTGCTTGCATTACGGGCGAAGCAAGAGAATAAACCATGGCAATCTTTGAATTAATACGATAGTGCTTCTGATTCATCTGCCGAAACTTTTCGATTTCGTAATCTTCCATATTATAGGCTTTAACAATCTTATTACCTGCAACTGTTTCAGCAAGAAAATTGGAAAGTTCCCCGATGGTTTCCTGCGATTGGATACCTCTTTTTTTTACTTTCCTTCCGAAGTAGACCAGGGGACCGGCTGCAATGGGAAGTATAACCATGGCCATGATAGACATACGCCAGTCACTAATAAAAATATATGCAATCAATCCGAGAAGAGTAAGGCTCTCCCGTATATAAGAAGCGAGGGTTTCGGAAACAGCGAATCGAATTAATTCGATATCATTGGAAATACGGGAAGTAAGATCTCCCGTAGTCGCTTTAGAAAGAAAACCGACCGATTGATGAACGAGAGCACGGTAAAGACGGTCACGAATATCTCGAACCACATATAAACCAAGAGTTTTCATATAATAAAGGGAAAGAAACGTAAAGATGGCTTCTCCCATAAACACAATTAGGATGAGGATGGGAAAAGCTGAGGTGAGACTTCTTTCAGACAAATGAAACACATTGGTAAATAAATGCCGGATAAAATTGGGATTTTTGACTGCTACGCCGGTGCTAAGCGACATTTCATCGATAAGCGGCGCCATAATCATGGGAAGCATAGAAGTGAACAATGCTACCATGGCCATAAAAAAGAGCGCCAGGATAAAACGAAGATAGAATGGTTTTATATACTTCAGCAAATCTTCTTCATTCGCCATATCTTTCCGGTGGTTCAGTCTGATTCCTCTCCTTTTCCGGGAACGGTTTCGGTGGGAACCGGGGTTTGTTTATTTCTGGATAATTTCCCCCAGAAAAAGAAGAAAATCGGGGAGATGATATATAATAAAGCCATCACAGGAATCGCGTGTCTCGGATAATTAATCGCGAATGCAATCAATATAGCCAGACTCAACAATATTAAGAGATTATTCCGTGATCGGATTTTTTTCATAGTCCGGTACTTAATGGTAGATACCATGAGTAAAGCAATCAATACGACATAGAATGAAAAAATCAACATTTCCGACTGGGTTTCCAGTGGTTTTCCCATCATAAGGACAGCGGAGCAAATGGCAAGTGCGCCCAATGGAATTGGAAGTCCTACAAATATATTGGATGGAACTGCATGGGCTTCTTTAAGAACATTAAAACGAGCCAATCGAACGACTCCGGCAGTCAAAAAGATGAATGCCAACACTTTCCCGATAGAGGGATCGGCAAATTGAAATCCCCACTTATATATCATTGCGGCTGGGACCAATCCGAATGTTACGGCATCTACCAATGAATCCAATTGAACTCCAAAATTGGATTCGGTTTTAGTTAACCGAGCAACCGTACCGTCAAATCCATCAAGGATAACACTACCACCAATCAAGAAAACTGCTGTTTCAAATTTACCTTTCATTATTTGAAGTAAGGCAAGGAAGCCAAGGAATAAACTGAAGATAGTAAAAATCGATGGCAGGAAAGATATCCGTGTGAGTTTTGCTATATTAACTTTTCGTTTGTGTTTGAATCGGTTTCTTTTTTTAATTTCCGTCCTCCACGTTTTGAGTTTTGAATGGAATAATTATATGCTATATATGCTTGTTTAAGGCATACCGTTTTTCTTGAATTCCAAAATATATTGTTGCATGGAATCCTTTATTTTTAGTTTCTCTTTTTTCAGGTTTCGCTCTTCAACGATATCCATGTCGGTTTTAACATCTTTATCGTTAATTTCTTTAATCCGTAGCTCATATTCCTGGTGTTTTGTATGGAGCGATTTGAAGCTTTCATCTCGCTGCATCAATACTTCTTTAATCTCATTATCATTCATTTGATTCATTGTAATACACCCCTTCGTCTAGATTCTCGATTATTTCGGCAAAAACTAAGATAAGATTGCATATTCTTATCTTTGCCGATAATTGTCAAGGTTGTGATAATTGACTCGATAATCGCACGTTCCATCACATCCAAAACGATATAATCCAATCCCTTTTCGATTGCCAGAGAAACAAAGTTGGAGGAGATTAGCCATCGCATAGGAAGACCTTCGGATAGAATGGAGAGATTGGCGATGGTTTTTACCTGGGGAAAATCCAGTTTAAATAGTTCCAGTGTATTCAAAAAAATCCTTCCATTTTCACAATGTTGCTCGAGAGGGCGGACAATGGGATCCAATAAAATATCGTTTCGTTTCATCCCGTGGTCCAGCAGGTAATCGACGTAAAGTTGGGCGATAAGCAGCGATTTTTCGGGTGAAATATCTTCTTCATCTTTTGGATCTTTAATGGAGGCTATCAATTTTACATTTTTGCCTTTTGAAGCTTCGAGAATGATATCGATTTTTTCCTTGGAAAACTCAATATCACCTACCACAACTTCTTTCTTCACCATTTTAATGACTTCCACAAGAGTAAAGATATTATTACTTCGTACAAGGGCTTTACTTCCGCTGCTTTCGATTATACGGATGGCTTCTTTCAGGAAAGGGAGTTCATTATTTAAGAGGGAGACAGCGTTAAGCTCGATATATTCTGCGCCGTCTTCAATTTGAGCAGTCACTTCTCGCCGGATATACTCGAAATCCATTTTGTTCATTTTATCGAGCACTTTTTTGTTGTTTGAATTTAAAACGTTGCCGACAAGTGTAATCATGGTTTTCCTATTATAAGTATATTAAGCATTAAAAAATTCTTTTAGAATTGAAATCGCTTCCACTCCGGCTCTTTCTTGTGCTTCGACAGTAGAAGCACCCAGATGGGGACTGGGGAAGACGCAGGGGTGATCGATCAAGTGAACATTTTCGGTTGGTTCTTTTTCAAAAACATCCACAGCAAGAGCACGAATTTTATTTTTCTCCAGGGCTTTAAGCATTGCAGTTTCGTCAACCACACCGCCTGAAGAGACGTTCACAAAGACCACACCGTTTTTCATTTTCTTAAAAGTTTCGGTTGAGATAATATTACGAGTTAAATCGGTCAACGGGAGATGAATCGAGATAAAATCGGATTTTCTAAGAAGTTCATCGAGTGGAACTTGACGTGCATCGATATCGACATGGATATCAATGATATCATAGAACAGGACTTTCATACCCATAGCCAATTCGCGAATAGCCAGTTCTTTTCCGATTCTTCCCATACCGATAATTCCGGCAGTTTTTCCATACAATTCAATACCGCCTGTAAACCGGTTGTTTTCCCATTTGTGTGCTTTCATGCTTGAGTAAGCAGGACCGATGTTGCGTGATACAGCAAGCATTTGGGCCATCGTGTATTCAGCTACAGTAATAGTAGTGGCAAGGGGGGTATCTTTCAGTGCAATTTTTCGTTCGGCAGCCGCTTCCCTATCAATATTGTCCCAACCT
>JAKAGC010000345.1 GCA_021817755.1 Acidobacteriota bacterium
TAATAGAGTAATTGCTAATTTTCAGATTAAAATCTATGTTTACCGGGATTATAAAAAAATAGAAGAAAAAGATTTTACGCGTGATATTGGGGGTAACAAACAAGATTTCCTGGATAAGAAGAAATTGAGTTTTGTGATACCTTATCATTTTGCTTCGAGAGGGAAGTATTTCTTCGATATTATCGTAAAAGATATAAATTCGGGTTCTTCCTGGCGTAATACACTAACACATAAGTATTGACTGAAAGCAATCGTCCGGATACCAGTTATTGGATTAAATATTCAAAATTTTGGATTTTTACACAGAGGTTTTTTTAAAAGCCTTTGAATACTTGACTTTTTTTACTGGAATTGATATTGCTTATCTTTTGTATGAAATAGATCGATTTTATTATTAGACATCAAATTAGGAGGTTTGCATGAAAATTAATAAACCATGCTCAATGGTTTTATTCATGGCTGTTTTTATTGCTTTTACCTTCCTGGTGTTTCCTCAATCGAAAGAAACGGGAGCACTACAGGGTACAATTACCTTAGAAGATGGGAATGCTGTACCTGGGGTATTGGTAACTATTACTTCAGAAACGGTAGTTGGAGCAAAGAAAACGACTATTACTTCACCGTCAGGAGAGTACCGCCTGGTTGGATTACAACCGGGAACTTATACGGTTACGGCTTCTTTGGAGGGCTTTGCGACTGCGAAAGAAACGGGTATAAAAATTCATATCGGAAAAATTTTTATTGTGGATATGGTGTTGAAGCAGGGTAAAATCGAAGAAGAAGTGGTTGTAATGGGAAAATCAGCTCTTGTGGATGTAAAAACTTCGACTACAGCGACTGTGGAAATGCCTATCGAATATCTTCAAAATGTTCCTAATGCACAATTTACGACGGATGCTGTTAATCTAGCTCCTGGTGTTACAAATGATGTGGCATATGGAGCAGCACAGGGAACGGGTATTCTTTATCAGATAGACGGCGTGGATGTGAAAGACCCTGCGGGTGGAACGGCATGGGTATTCCTGGATTATAACGTAGTAGAAGAAGTATCTGTTAGTGGTATCGGGGCACCTGCGGAATACGGCGGTTTTACGGGTGTTGTGTTTAATACGGTTACGAAATCGGGTGGGAATCAGTTTAAAGTCTATTCGGAAGCGATGTACCAGGGTAAGAAATGGAATAGTAAAAATACGGATGAACCGGATTTAACTCCACGAAAATCGAGTTTAAAAACATTGCACCTGGACGTTGGTGGTCCGATTATTAAGGATAAACTGTCTTTCTTCCTTTCTGGCTTACTATATAGAAGTGAGGTGGATGTACTGGGTCAGAGTTATGGTGTGGATTATAAACAACCGAAGGGATTTCTTAATTTTTCCTGGCAGCCGACTTCGAAGACTCGCGTTAACACCTTTATCGAGTATGATAGCTATGATGGAACAGGACGTGGTGGAGATGCGGCAACATCGGAAGAAGCAACGGTGAACCAGAAATCACCTGAAGCGGTTTTCAATTTAAGTCTACAGCATCTATTCTCGGATTATACATTCATGGAAGCAAAATTTGCATATTTCGACGGATACTATGCATTGAATCCTGTACATGGAAAAGATGTCTCGGGTCATATCGATCAAGGAACAGGCGAATTTACGGGTAATTCTTATTATTATTACCGGGGAGATCGCAAGAGGCTTCAAGCAAATATCTCTGTATCACACCATGCAGATGATTTCATCAAGGGTAGTCATGATTTTAAATTCGGAGTTGATACGGCGTTTGTTTCACAGGGAGATCAGTATGGATACAGTGGTGGTGCTTATTACCTGGATTATTATGGAGATAACTACCTTAAGGTGGGATATGAAGGTTACGATATAAAAGGAAAATTGAATAATTATTCTTTTTATGCACAGGATTCCTGGTCAATTGGAAAACGCTTAACGATTAACCCGGGTGTTCGTATCGATTTGTCCCGTGGAACATTGGATGGGGTTTCGGGAACTGTTTACAAACCGAAAACCAGTATAGCTCCACGTATCGGTTTTACCTTCGATATTTTTGGAGATCATACGACTGCCTTTAAAGCGCATTGGGGCTATTATTATGAATCTCCTTATTTTTATTCTTTTTCAAAGCTATCAAAGAATAAAGGAGCTCGGTATGTTGAGGTCTACAATGCTGAAACGGGTCAATTTGAATTGGATCCCGATAGTTATGTTCCGGGTGGTACAACTCTATATTCGATGGATGAAAACCTGAAACAAGCATATATGGAGCAATTGACTTTCGGTCTTGAACGTCAAGTGATTAAAGATTTATCAATCGGCATTACATATATATCGAGGAAAAACCATAACCAGATTGCTCCGGTGGATGTGGGTGGTGTTTATGAAAAAGTGGCATGGTATGATGATTATACTCAACAGTACTTAGATGTTTGGACACAGGTAAACCCGAGATCGGAAAGCCGATTCCTGATAACGAATCCGAAAAAAGGATTAACTCCATGGTTGACTTTTGACCCCTATAGAAAATATTCTGGGATCGAAGTATTGTTGAATAAGCGCTTCTCGAATAATTGGCAATTGATGGTTTCATATGTTTATAGTAAATCGACAGGGAATTTTGACAATACCCAGAGTAATGGCGCGGGATTTACAAGTATTCTTGAAAATCCCAACGGTACTGTTTTTAATGATGGAAAGTTAACGAATGATCCGACTCATATGCTTAAAATTCAGGGTTCAGTAATTTTACCATTGGCTATTAATTTGAATATGAATTTCCAGATCATTACGGGTGATACTTATACACTTTCTGCTTGGTTGCCTTTCGATGTGGATCCGAATGTGAGTGAAGTTAATATAAAACCAAGGGGTTCGGACCGTTATCCGACGACTCATATATTGGATTTAAGACTTGAAAAAACATTCACTTTTAATAAATTGAAAGTGGGACTATTGCTGGATATATTTAACCTTTTTAACGAAGGGAAAATTACCTTCATGGATACGACGACATCCTCGGGAAGTTTTGGTACGACATTATCTTTGACGACTCCGAGGGCGTTTAGAGCGGGATTACGTTTCTGGCTTTAATTTAATAATTTTTCATCCGGAAACCGGAACAGTAAAGATATAATTTTTCTTATGGAGTCCGGTTTCCGGGATTTCTCCGATAATTTTTTTCCTTTTAGGGGTGTATGATGTTATAATTATACACATGAAATTTATAGCAGATTTTCATATACATTCGCATTATTCTATTGCTACAAGTAAAGACCTTACGCCTGGTTTTCTGGATTATTGGGCGCGGTTAAAAGGTATTACGGTTGTTGGAACGGGTGATTTTACGCATGGGGGATGGACAGAGGAATTAAAAGAGAATCTTGAACCTGCGGAACCGGGATTATTTAAACTTAAGCGGTCCGTGTTAAAAGAAAATCTTTCTCGAACTTCTTTTTTACCTGGGAGGGACGTTCGATTTATTTTATCGGCTGAAATAAGTAATATATATAAGAAGAATGGAAGGGTACGGAAAGTTCATAATGTGATTCTGGCACCGGATTTTGAGACGGTGGAAAAGATTCAACGTAAATTGACGGGAATGGGGGGTAACCTAACATCGGACGGACGTCCTATACTGGGTATGGATTCACGGGATTTATTGGAGGTTGCTCTGGAAGCGTCACAGGATATATTTTTTATTCCGGCTCATATCTGGACTCCGTGGTTCTCGATTCTGGGGTCAAAATCGGGATTTGATTCGGTTAAGGAGGCTTTCGAAGATTTATCATCTCATATCTACGCGGTTGAAACGGGATTATCTACTGATCCGGCAATGAACTGGATGTGTAGCTTCCTGGATAATTACACTTTAATTTCAAATTCTGATGCGCATTCGCCGGAGAAATTGGGGCGAAATGCGAATCGCTTTAATACATCACTAAGCTATAAGGATATTGTGGATGCACTGAAAAAGGGTAATCCATTGGAATTTCTGGGGAGTATAGACCTTTTCCCTCAAGAGGGAAAATATCATTATGATGGTCACCGGAAATGCGGTATATGCTGGAACCCTCTAGAAACGTTACAGCATAATGGAATCTGTACTGTATGTGGTAAAAAGGTAACTGTGGGGGTAATGAATCGTATTGTGCAGCTTTCGGACCGTGAGGATATTATGGAGCGAAAAAATAGACACTCTTTTTCTTCTATCATTCCTTTAAAAGAGATACTCTCGGAACTAACAGGGGTAGGAGGGGGTTCGGGAAAGGTGGAACAGCTTTATATGAGCATAATAAAAAGGGGGATACCTGAACTTGAATTATTGCTTGATACGGAGGAAAAGGAAATTGGTGAGATTGGAGGGGATGAATTGGCAGAAGCTATTATCCGAATGCGAAAACGAGAAGTTTATATCAAAGAGGGTTATGATGGTGAATTCGGGGTAATTAAAGTGTTTGATGAGAAAGAAATGAGGGGAATGAAGAGAGAGAAATCATTATTCAAAGATATTGAACAAACTGGATTTGATCGAGTGGTACGTCCTGAGAGGAAGATGATCGATTTCGATTTGGAAGAATTCCGCCGAATAAGTATTGAAAAATCTTTGGTTGTGAACAATGAGGAAATGGAGAGGAGTAGTAAGCAGGATGAATTTGAAGGACTTAATGTTGAACAATACCGCGCAGTTAAACATTTTAAGGGGCCGAGCCTGGTTATTGCGGGACCGGGAACGGGAAAAACCCGCGTTTTAACTTACCGTATAATGAATTTGATTAGGGAATATGGGGTGATAGGGTCCGAAATACTTGGTATTACGTTTACGAATAAAGCGGCAGGGGAGATTCGAGAACGGTTGAATTCTCTATTTGAGGAGAATAATTTGGAATTTGAGGATAGGGTCCATGTAATGACATTCCATGCTCTGGGCTACTTAATACTTGAGGAAAAGTGGAGAAAGGAAGGGAAATCTTTTCTGATTTTGGATGGAGAGGATAAAGAAAAGGTAATTGGGCATATAGGGAATGTATCAAAAGCGAAAGGGGCTTCTCTTGCAAATTCTATTGAAAAAGAAAAACAACTATTAAAATGTGCTGAAGAAGTAGAGGATAAAGAATTGGGGGATATATACAGGAAATATGAGAATTTCCTGGAAAGTGAGGGAATGGTAGACCTAGATGATCTGTTATATAAAACGGTAAGATACCTGAAACAGGAGAGAGACGTCTTGGAGTATTACAGGAATAAATTTAAATGGATATTAATAGATGAATACCAGGATATTAATTATGCACAATATATGCTGATTCGATTATTAATGAGTGAAGAGAATTCGAATATCTGTGCGATTGGAGATCCGGATCAGGCT
>JAKAGC010000346.1 GCA_021817755.1 Acidobacteriota bacterium
GGTCTATGCCTGAAACCATCATGGACTGGCTCAAAACCGCTCCAATCCCAAAACTTACCGCAGAAGAAAAAAAAGAACTGGGTATCGACAAATTTAATATCGACTGATAACCTTTGCCCACGAATTAAACGAATTGATACGAATCTACTTCATGGGGTCCGCTAAGTTGGTGCATCACTCTTCATATTTTCGTATGAATATGATGAGGTCTTTTACTGCTGATAATATCACAAATATGGAATAGATCGAAAGTGAACAGATAAAATTCTTTTAACCGCATAGAAGTGAAAGACAAGAATTGAGGTATTTTCCATTTTTTGATAATATTATTATTAATGGTATAAATTACTTGTGTATTATACATTAGAACCTTTTATAAGTAAGGAATAACCATAATGAAACTTAAAAAGACAGATAAAATTACCTCTATAGCAATTATTTCTCTGGTCGCGATCATAGCAATTTTCCTGGCCATCTTATTTTTTATTCGGCAACAAGAAGTGATTAAACAAATGAAACGAGTGGAAAAGCAGTATAAATTAGCTGTTTGTAAAAGATTAGCATCTGAAGCAGAACTAATGTTGCTTAAAGGTAACTCAAAAGCTATTCCTATAGCTGAAGCGGCTTATAAAATCGCTTTACCGGAGCCGCCGGCACAAGTGGTTAAGGCGTTTTGCTCTATTGCTTATTACATACATAAACATCCGTTCTATAGCGTCTCATTGAACCATAATTTTATTGTTCTTTATGCTGTGTTTACCGCAGATGGAAAAAGAATTCTAACCATTTCTGGTGATTATAACGTAAAAATATGGGATATGAAGGGAATTCTTTATAAAGAGTTTAGGTTGAAATGTTACCGTTTAACCAGAATAGTGTTTTCTCATGATGGTACGAAAATTCTCACTGCTTCCGCTGATAAAACAGCAAAAGTATGGGATATGAATGGGAACTTATTGGCTGATTTGAAAGGTCATACCAAGCGTGTTGTGAGTGCTGTGTTTTCTCCCGATGGAACAAAAATTCTCACTGCTTCTGATGATAACACCGCTAAAGTTTGGGATTTGAAAGGAAAATTGATTGTCGATTTAAAGGGACATACCGGATGGGTCGCCAGCGCTGAATTTTCACCAGATGGCAAGCAAATTCTCACTGCTTCATGGGATAAAACTGCGAAAGTGTGGGATCTAAAAGGAAACATGGTGATTGATTTGAAAGGACACACCTCTATAGTCACTAGAGCGGTGTTCTCGCCAGATGGAAAATATATTGTTACTATTTCAGATTGTAGTGTAAAAGTGTGGGATGCGAAAGGTAACCTTCTTACAGATTTGATTGGCCATACAGATTGTGTAGAAAGCGCAGTGTTTTCACCCGATGGCACAAAAATTCTCACTACTTCTTGGGATAAAACTGCTAAGGTGTGGGATACTGAGGGAAACCTATTAGTGGATTTTAAGGGGCATAATTTGCATATAAATAGCGCAGTATTTTCTCCGGATGGGACACGAATTCTTACTGCTTCCTATGATAAAACTGCAAAAGTGTGGGATTTGAATGGTGATATTTTATTCGATTTGGATCACACTGGTATTATTGGAAGAGCCATGTTTTCTTCGGATGGAAAAAGAATTATAACCGCTTCTGCTGATAAAACCGCAAAAGTGTGGGATTTAAATGAGAACCTTCTAGTTGATTTAAAGGGGCATATCGGAGATGTTTGGAACGTCGAGTTTTCCCCGGATGGAAATCGTATTATTACTATTGCTTATGATAACACAGCGAAAGTATGGGATTTGAGAGGAATTCTTCTGGCCGATTTGAAGGGGCATACCAGTATAGTCAATAGCGCCGAGTTTTCACTCGATGGCAAACAAATTGTCACAGCTTCTTATGACGGAACTGCGAAGGTGTGGGATATGAAGGGAACCCTCCTGGCTGATTTGAAAAAGCATACAGATCGTGTTGAGAGTGCTGTGTTTTCACCCGATGGTACAAAAATTCTCACAGCTTCTGATGATAAAACAGCCAAAGTGTGGGATATAAAGGGAAATCTCTTGTTTGATTTGAAGGGGCATAAACATTATGTTACAAGTGCGGTATTTTCTCCCGATGGAACACGAATTGTTACCACTTCATTGGATGATACCGCAAAATTGTGGGATATGAATGGAAATCTTATTACGAACTTGATAGGACATACCTCTTTCGTTATTAAAGCTAGATTTTCCCCGGATGGGAAATACATTCTCACCGCTTCATGGGATAAAACCGCAAAAGTGTGGGATTTGAAAGGGCGACTTCTTGCGGATTTGAAAGGGCATCCTTCCGATGTAGATAAAGCAATTTTTTCCGCTGACGGATCCAAAATACTCACACTCTCTGGTTGGATAGTCAGACTATGGGATGCTAAGGGCAACCTCCTGGCAGATTTTAAAGAGTATATGGATGAAGCAAATGATGCTAATTTTTCCCCAGATGGAACTCGCATTCTTACAACTTCCTGGGATAATAAAAACGCCCAAATATGGGATTTGAAAGGGAATCTACTATCTGAATTGAAGGGGCATTCTGATTCGGTTAAAAATGCCGTATTTTCTCCAAATGGAAAATATATCGTAACTGCCTCAAGTGATAAAACTGCTATTATTTGGCTTAAACCTATGCCTAAATCCATTTTGGAATACTTGAAAACCGTTCCAATCCCGAAACTGACAGCAAAAGAAAAAAAAGAACTGGGTATCGACCAATTTAATATCGATTGATAACCTTTGCCCACGAATTAAACGAATTAATACGAATTAATTTTTTTCACCACAAGGGATGCTTTCCTTGCGTTAGTGTTAGGTGAGATAAAAAGGGACAGGCAAATTTTTTTCATTTACATTTAACAAAAGTTTTGATCAAACTTTTTCAAAAGTTTGGCCCCCGGCAGGGATACTATATAGAAAACGAGCAGACGAATTTCTAACAAGATGACGATTGGATAAAATCAAAACGTATGCTGGGAACTGAAAAAAAATCCCGGTTGAAATTTTTCCGGATATATTGTAAATTATAAATATGGATAAAAACCTGATAATGAACGAAAAATACTATTCACTCCCCACCCCCATACAAAAAGAAGTCGCTGACTTTATTGATTATCTTTCAATCAAATACCGGGGGAATAAAAAGACTCTACCGCCCAATCGAACGAGCAATAAAAAGAAAAAAAGAAAATCCTATTTTGGAATTGCGAAAGACTTGATTATTATTAAAGAAGATTTCGACACTCCGATTGACGAATTCAAAGATTATATGTAATGAAATATATTATCGATACTTATTTAGTAATTCAGGGTGTATAAACTCCATAAATTTCTTTTGTTCTTTTTTAAAAGTCTATACACCCTTGTAATCTTTTATTAACTCATATTCACATCTAATTACATTACCAGCATATCTCAATTGTGCATGTAATGGTATTTTCGGTGCATATTTGCATTGTACAAACTTCCAATGTACATAATTCCACTGTACATCCTAAAAATGCCGTACAAGTACATGTGCCATAATAAGTGTATGGTGGAAGACCTCCCTTAATGTTTTCAAGTGATAAATTAGAAACAGTTTCCTTGTTAAAATTGAGCTTTCTACTAATTTTTTTGGACTTCATTGTAAATTCCTCCATTTTTTTTTTTAGGAAAAATAAAAGCATGTTTTATTCCAGAATATTCTAAAAAATAAAACGGCGTCTATATGCACTTTACAAGGTTGACTTTAGTTTCCAATTTTTTTTCGTATTATTTTGATACAATGAATTTTGTTATATTTCTTTTCTATGAGTAAGGATATCCCGAAATCGCCTTATATAAATTATTTCTATTGGCGCTTTGAATTTAGTAACTGAATTAAATTGATACAGATTGAAAAGAATACTATTCTTCATTCTTCCCAATTATCTAATTCTATGCTTAAGATTTGCATTTTTTCCACTGTATTGGTATGAAAAAAGGTATTGCGTGCTCCGAAGATGAGAGATGGTTGGTAAAATAATTTCAGCCAAAAAAGGAAACGACTACACTCACCGAAAGAGACCTCAAAAATCCCCCGAAACACTTTATTGATAAACGTTTTTTTCCGTAGGGGAGACCTGCCGGTCGCCCGTGTAAACTTGAAAGTCACTTTTAGGTTTTGAAATATAATATCTGGGCATATGCAAGTTTTATTCTATCCTTCCAATTAACACTAACCCGTATATTAGTAAAAAGAATTTTAAGCTTTGAAAACAAAAGGGGTAAGTAAAAATCTTATTTTATACCTGTTTAACCAAGAAGCTTTAGATGGAGAATTAAGGTGTTCTCGATTTCTTGATATTTTTCCCCATTTATGATATAAATTACTTATGGATTATGCATTAGAAGAACGAATCGGTAACCCTGAATTATTTATCGGACGAAAAAAAGAACTGGATTATTATCTTAATTGGATATCTAACATTAAAGAAAGGAAATCCAAAAGTACTGCTATCCTTGCCCGTCGTAAAATGGGAAAAACTGCCCTTCTGGAACGGTTGTATAATATAACCTTTTATAAAAATGACGGTGTAATACCCTTTTACTATGAAATTAAAGAAAATGAAATGTGGCTCGGGGATTTTTGTGTCGATTTCTTTATCACTTTTGCCTATCAATATCTTGCATTTAAAACACGAAAGCCCCAATACTTAAAACCCATAGATAAAAATAACTTCGATATTATAAAATCAATCGCTCGAAATGAAGGATTCGAAGATTTATCAGGTCTGATTGCTAGTGTGGAATATGCATTTATTCATGAAAATCTCGATTTATTGTGGCTAACTGTCTGCGAAGCTCCCAGAACGATCGCAGAACGAAATAAAGAATCTATTGTCCAGATGATCGATGAATTTCAATTCATCAATGATAAAATATTCCGTGATAAATCATTCACAATGAAAAAGAGCGATATGGCAGGTATATATTTAAGTGTGGCAGAAAGCAAAATTGCTCCTCTTTTGGTTACCGGAAGCTGGGTTGGCTGGCTTAAGAATTTATTAATAGAGATGCTGCCTGCCCGTTTCAAATACAAACCCCTCAATAATATGCCCGAAGATGAATCCATCGAAATGGTTCACAAATACTCTCAGTTTTATGATGTACCTGTGACCGATGAAACCGCATATTTGATTTCCCAAATAGCTGAAGGCAGCCCCTTTTATATCAGTGCCATCATGCGCTCCGAATGTGAGGAAAAGGATTTGACTACTACCGAAGGTCTTACCAAAACCCTGGAATTTGAAACCTTATCCCCTCATGGAGAAATCAAAGCTACCTGGATG
>JAKAGC010000347.1 GCA_021817755.1 Acidobacteriota bacterium
GGTTCACAGAAAGATCAATGTTCTGAGTAAGATTCTGAGTAGTCTTTTTCTGTCTATCATACACCATGAGCCGTTCCATATCGGATTCATAGCCAGGGGTTTTCATTACGAGATAGGCAATATACCGTCCATCGGGAGAATAGACCGGTTGCCGGTCCAGTGCAGGATTATCGGTAATACGAGTTTCCTTCATGGTTTCTGTTTGAAGTACAAAAATATCGTGATTTGTACTGAGAGCCGGTACTGGAGAATCGTTTCGTACAAAACAGACTTCATCCCCTTGGGGTGAAATATCGAAACTCGAACCGGAAGTAAGAGAAACAGGAGGGACATCGGCATCAAAGGGAGTGATATCTTTTAAGATTCCATCGGGGTAACTGATCAGGAAAAGATGATTCCGGGTATCGCCAAGCCATTGTTTACCTTCACGGAAAAGAAGCCGATCGATAGCCCTTGCTTTGGAAGCGGGTAACTCTTTTTTTGTCCAGTTCTCGATGTTTTGCTTATTTTCGGGTAGTACGTTAGAAGTACACAGAATGTGCTTCCCGTTAGCAGACCAAATCGGAGAAGAGAGATCGATAGTTGAAGAAGTAAATTTTTTAGCTTCTCCTCCATCGATACCAATAATATAAATACTCGCATTTTCTCCCCTTCCGGAAATAAATGCGATATGTTTCGAATCAGGGGACCATGAGGGTGAATCATCGTTTTTAGGACTATTGGTCAATTGAAAAAGAGATCCACCTTTTACTGACAATAGCCATATATCGCTGTTTGAGGAATTAGTTGCAAGATCCGGAACTGAAACGGTAAAGGCAATCCAATTTCCGTCGGGTGATACTGTAGGACTTGAAACTCTTTTAATTTTAAAAATATCTTCGGGTGCAATTGGACGCAGAGTCTGAGAATGAATGGATATCCCAACCAGACTAAGAATAATAATAAAAAGGAAAAATTTTTTCATAACCAACCTCATTTTATTTTTGTCTTTGACAACCGGACCCCCTTTTGAAAAAGGGGGCCCTGGACCCACCTAAAACTTTTGCTAACCTATAATTTTTACTAAAAGATAGTAATGGAGCAAAAAACAGTTTTTTTTAAATATCCAATTACGAAATGATAAAGGGAAAACGAATTAAAAATGGCTTCGCTTTCCCTTTCTTATTAACCGGGAAACTCCGGGTATTTTATATACTATATATTATATATGGTATGTGATTAATACCTGTAGTGTTCGGGTTTAAAGGGACCCTCAACGGGAACACCGATATAATCAGCCTGTTCCTTTGTTAAACGGGTGATATTGGCATTCAATCGTCCAAGATGTAAACGTGCTACTTCTTCATCGAGTTTCTTAGGCAAGGTAAAAACTTGCTTTTCCAATTGATTGGATGCAAGCTCAATTTGAGCGAGACACTGGTTGGTAAAACTGGCACTCATTACAAAGCTGGGATGTCCTGTAGCACAACCGAGATTAACCAATCGACCTTCAGCGAGCACAATTATAGAGTTACCGGATTCAAGTGTCCATTTATCGACCTGGGGCTTAATATTTTCTCTTTTGCATTTGGTATTATTTTCAAGGTACTCCATATCAATTTCGCTATCAAAATGACCAATATTACAGACAATAGCACCGTCTTTCATCATTTCAAGGTGTTTACCCTGGATAACATGGTAATTTCCGGTAGCAGTGACAAAGATATCGCCTTCGGGAGCGATTTCTTCGAGCGTTACAACTTCGTAACCTTCCATTGCTGCCTGTAATGCACAGATAGGATCGATTTCCGTCACATAAACGCGAGTCCCTGATCCTTTCAAAGATTGAACGCTACCTTTTCCTACATCACCATAACCGCAAATTACAACTTTCTTCCCGGCTAACATAATATCGGTGGCGCGTCTAATTCCATCCACAAGAGATTCCCGGCATCCATAAAGATTATCAAACTTGGATTTGGTTACGGAATCATTGACATTAATTGCTGGAAATAACAATTTATTCTCTTTCGCAAGTTGGTAAAGACGATGTACACCTGTAGTGGTTTCTTCGGAAACACCTCTGATTTTTGAGGCAAGCCGGGTCCACAGTTTGGGATCTCTATTATATGCAGCTTTAATACGATCCATCAAAATCTGGAATTCCTTTACTTTATAATTTTGCTCAAGAAGAGAAGGATCATTTTCAACATTTACGCCCTGATGAATCAAAAGAGTTGCATCTCCGCCATCATCGACAATCAGATCAGGACCTGAACCATCTGGCCATATCAAAGCTTGTTCAAGACACCACCAATACTCTTCAAGGGATTCTCCTTTCCAGGCAAAAACAGCAGCGGTACCTTTTTGGGCAATAGCAGCAGCAGCATGATCCTGGGTGGAAAAAATATTACAAGAAGACCACCTGATATCAGCGCCTAATATTGCCAATGTATCGATCAACATGGCAGTCTGGATAGTCATATGTAAGCTACCGGTTATCTTTAACCCCTTTAACGGTTTTTGGGGGCCGTATTTCTCCCTAACAGCCATTAAACCGGGCATTTCATTCTCGGCGAGGACCATCTCTTTTATTCCCCAGTCAGCCAATGAAATGTCACGAACCTTATGTTTCAAAGATAAATCCAATTCTAAAAATGTCATATTTTCACTCCTTATCATATATTTTCGATTTTCTAATCATTTATATTGGTTACATTGTAACGCTTTATATCGATTTATTTTTTTTCAGCATAAGCAAGGAATCCTTTGAGCCCTTTTTTTAGATCAAAAAAGCGAAAGGAATCGATTCGGAACCCATTTGTTTCAAGCCATGCTTTAATATCCTGTTGGGAGAACCCTAACCACCGATCACCAAAACGTTCACGAAGAGTTTCTTCTTTATGGGTTTCGAGATCGACAATAATAAAAGGTTTTCCTTTTTTCAAAACCCGGTGAACTTCACGAATGGCTTTCAGGGGTTCAGGAAGATGGTGAAGCACCATATTAATGACAGCCATATCGACTTCTCCTTCTCTTAACGGAAGGTGTTCGAGTTCACCAATTCGGATATCGATATCATTCTGGTTTCCGGCAAAACGTTTTCGAGCACTTTCGAGCATCCGAGTGGATTTTTCCACTCCTATAACGCGCTCTGATTTTTGTCTTAACGATTCTAACAAATCTCCTGTACCGCAACCCAAATCAACAGATACTTCAGAATGGGGAGTAATAGAAAGGATCATTTGAGTGATATCCGTTTCCCCTATAATTTCCCGTTTCAACTTTTCCCAATCCTCAGCAATTGAATCAAAAAAACGAACGGTTTCTTTTTCTCGTTCATCGAGAACTCGTCTTGCTTTCTCGAGATCTTTCGCAAAAATAGATTCCTTATTAAAAAGATAACGGATGGAATTGATAAATGCAACTCCTTCTCCTTCTTGCACGCGAGAATAAAAGGTCCAAAGACCATCACGCCTGGATTGAAGCAGCATATTTTCGGTAAGAATTTTTAAATGCCGCGAAACTCCAGATTGTCCCATGTCAAGAATGGTAACCAATTCATTAACATTCAATTCGTGGTGAAGGGATAAATGCACTAAACGGAGTCGCGTTTCATCGGAGAGAGCTTTGAACAGATTTACTACCTTCATGTAAATAACTATATCAAGATATCTTGATATAGTCAAGAAAAAAAATATTTTTTTTTGATGGAATTCCTGGAATTTTTAATTTAAAACATTATCCATTTTACCTGTTCCGTAGGAATAGATAAGGATTGAAACAGTTTAAGCCCTTGAATAATTCATGAACATATAGTATAATAAATTCATGAATTCAGAAACAACTATTGATACAAAAATGAACGCAAAAGCTTACGGCATGTTTTTCGTGGGGTGGTTTATCCCCGGACTGGGACATATCTTACAAAGAAAATATGTCAAAGGCCTCATTTTCATGACCGGAACACTCCTACTGCTGGTACTGGGAGTAATCATGCAAGGGAAGTTTTATGATACGGGTCAAATGCATCCGCTAATGTTATTAGGATTCCTGGGCGATCTTGGTAGTGGTTTTTTTTATTTTATAATTAAATTACTTGGCCTGGGAAAAGGGAATATTGAAGCGGTTACCTTCAATTATGGAACAACTTACATGGTCTCCGCAGGATTAATTAATTATCTTGTGGCCCTGAATGCGGCAGATATTGCGAGGGGAAAAAGAAAATGATTTTTAAAAGCCATTTAATTTCAATGCTGGTTTACTCAATAATTATATCAACACTTCTTGCATGCATTAAATATGATGAAAAAAAAGACATCATCCGTTATGGCGTAAAGCTTTTAATTTTTATGGTATGCGGTGTAATCGTTTTCAGTTGGCTTATGTATTATCTCTAAAAAATAAAGACATATAGAAACATCGATCTGTTATTAAATAGAATAAAAATAGCGGAGAGGATATTTTATCCATAAAAAAAAAGGGCGCATAAATGCGCCCCGTTGAGATTGAAATCAATTCTTTAAATTATTTTTCTTCCTTTTCTCTCTTTATTATCACTTTTTTTTCTGTTTTTTCGGATTTTTCAGAGCTATCTTGATTCCCTAAATATTTTTGAGAAAATTCTTTAGCGAGTTTCATTGCTACTTCTTGATCGGCTTTACTTGCATCATTATCTTTCGGAGCAATAATGGTCATTTTAATCTTAGCATCTGTTACTTCATATTTAACAGAATAATTTTTGGGGAGATTTGTTTTGAGCTCATCAATCATTTTGTTGAGTTCTTCTTCTTTTAAAGCACCCTTCGATCCTCTTGACAGGGTAATATTCAAAGAACGATCAGAAGTATTTTGACCTGATTTCATATCCTTATCGATTATAATTTTTTCAATGATTTGTCTCTCCTGATCAGCCTTCATTTCTTCTTCTTGAGCCTTTTTGGTAAAATAGATTTTCATCTCTTTCTGTTTTTCAAATTCCTCCCGTAATTTTTCCAATTCTGCTTTAGCAATTTCTAAACTTTTTTTCCGGGATTCATCTGCTTCTTTCATTTTTTCAGCGAGGAGTTTTAATTCTTGTTTTTGTTGTTCGATTTTTTCTTTTTTCAGAGCTTCTTTCATTGCTGTCTGTGCTCTTTCGAGCTCTACGTGCATAGCTATACGATCTTTTTCCAGTGAAACAAGGGCTTCTTTCATGGCCTTTATATGTTTCTGCATGGCTTCTTTATCATGTTCAATACGAACCTTTTCTGCAATTTCGTGTCCTTTTTCTATTTTCTTTACTATTTCAATTTCCTTTATCTCTTTTATCTTTTCCAATTTTTTTAGTTCTTTTAAT
>JAKAGC010000348.1 GCA_021817755.1 Acidobacteriota bacterium
TAATGAAGCAGTTCAAAGGGTGTATTGGATTTTTTTTTAATCAAATAGTGATATCAACGAGGGTTGTTAATATATGCCTTTTTTTTAGAACAATATTTACTGATAATATATTTTCAGTTTCGAGCACGTGGTTATGAATATCCTACTAATAAATCCACCACGTCGTATTTTTTTCTCCCGATCTCCGGTTGCGCGTTGGTTTCCGCTGGGATTGGCGTGTATTGCAACTGGGGTAAAAAAAGCAGGATATGGGGTTGAAGTATTTGATTCTATTCCCTATTGTGAGGATAACCGTTTATTAACAGGGGAGGAAGGATTAGAAATAGGATTATCTTCACGACCAGGGGTATCTGCTGCATTTCACCTGGGAGCAAGTTGGGAGAGAATGGGTTCATATATGGAAAAATCATCACCAAATGTAATTGGCATTTCTGCAATGATGGCTGCCCACCGTCAGGAAGTACTACAAACTGCTAAATTAGCGAGGAAAATTGTTCCTAAAGCGATTATCGTTGTTGGAGGCGCGGATGCATCAAATGAACCGGATAGCTATTTGAAAACGGAATTAATCGATTATGTTATCAGCGGAGATGGAGAAGAATCTTTCCCGGAACTTCTGGAAAAATTAGCGAAAAATGAAAATGTGAGAAATATAAAAGGTATTTGCGCTGCTGGGGATTTATTCAAATCTGATGATAAAATCAGATACCTGGGGACTGGGGCACTGGATAAATTAATTCCGAGTTATGAATGTTTTCCGATGGAACGTTGGTACAGAGTATCAAACATGCGATTTGCAATGATAAGTACGAGCCGGGGATGTTTTAATAAATGCACATTCTGCTCCCAAGGGAATATCCCTTTCCGGGCACGTTCGATTGATTCGATTTCTAAAGAAATCAAGCAAATGATTGATAAATACGATATCGATCATCTGTTTTTCGAAGATGATATGTTGTTGCACAATTACAAAAACTCGATAGAACTATTTGAAATGATTGGAAACATGAAGAAAAGATTATACTTACACTGCCTTTCCGGAATTTCCAGTCATCTAATCGATAAATCATTGGCTCATATAATGAAACAAGCGGGATTGCATACGGTTGTGCTGGGATTTGAAACGAAGCAAAAATCCATTCGAACCAAAATAAATAAGAATTTTTCGACCATCTCGGAATTGTTGAGGGCAATTCATCTATTCAAAAAGGAAGATGTTCGAGATATTAGAGCTTTTATAATTGCAGGACTACCGGATACAAGGGTTGAAGATTGTCTTGATGATATTGGGTATATATTAAAGCAAGGGGCACGAGTTAATTTAAATGGATATTATCCGATTGGGGGTACAACTTTATATGAGGAAGTAAAACAAAAAGAATATATTGTATCCTCTCATCCTTCACATTTCCGAAGTGCTTATGGGAATATCGATACTCAAATATTCCCGAGACAACATTTACTTTTTCTTCTGGATGCATACCATGGTCTTAAGGTATTATTGGAATACACGGGGTTTTATGAATGTTTACATGCTTTTGGAATTAGTGGGGTGGAATTAAAGGACATCACTGGTACTTTTTTAATTAATGTTTCACAAAAAATTAAAAAGAATGTAAACTCTGATAATAATAGTTGTTGTCTTCATTTTGCGAATCGTCTTTCGATTTGGTTTTCGATTTATTCGGGGGATTTTTATAAAGGGGAAGAATTAGAATGTGGAGCTTCAAGTAATCCGGGATTTTGTATGTTTAAGATATTCCCCTGGGTAGAAATCCCTTATGAATTTCAATATATTATTCAAAAACTTCGAGAGTATTATTTTCAATACAGGAGAGCCAATGAACGAGCAATGGAATTTCTCGGGAAATAAAGTTTTGGTGGTTGGTCGAGCGACATTGGATTTATTAATCAGGAGTGATGATTTCCCGCCACCTGGTAATCAGGGAACAATACACGAACAAGTCATACAACCGGGAGGGAGTGCGCTGAATATTGCTGTTTCGTTGGCTCAATTTGGGATACCTGTCGATTTGTGCTGCCGTTTGGGTAAAGATGCTCCGGGAAGATTAGTTAAAGCTACTATTTTACAGCGGGGTGTGCCGACTGATTTGATTAAAATCGATTCTTCGCTTCCGACATCTTTGAGTATAATTAAAATCGGACAAAATGCAGAAATATCAATTCTCCATGATGGAGGAGCCAATAAGCATTTTTGTTCAAATGACATATCTTCGATCGCCCTGGAATCATACGGGCTTGTACATATAGGGGGAGCAATGCTGCTCGATTCTTTCGACGGGGAACCGGCAGCAGAATTTTTATCAAAGGCACGCAGTATGGGGATTTTAACAGGAGTGAGCACGACCCGCAATACAAGCCAAAAAAAAGTTCTAATGCCACTTTATTCTTTTATGGATTATTTTATTCTAAATGAAAAGGAATCATTTGAAATTTCTCTATGTACCAATATAGAGGATGCAGGACAGTGGTTCAGAGACAAGGGAGTCAAAACTGTTGTAATCACTCGGGGGAAGCATGGAGCATATATTTCGGGTGAATCCTTCATGGGGCATGTTCCGGGTATTCCTGGGGTTGTTAGAGATACGACGGGGTGCGGAGATGCATTTACTGCCGGATTCCTGGCAACCCAGATTGCAGGGATGTGGCTTCGATTATCGGCTGATTGGGCGAATACGACGGGGGCTTTATGCGCGGGAACAGTTGGGGCTCTCCCCACTCCATTTGAACCGGTGGAAATCCAGCGTAAAGTGGATACATTTCTAAAAAGTGGGGGAACAGGAGCACTGATTTTGGCTGGAGGGAAATCAACACGCATGTTGGGCTCTCGGCAAAAACTTGTTGAACTTTTATGGGGGGAACCGCTGATCAATTTTCCAGTTCGAAACCTAAGAAACGCGGGTGTTCACCGGATAATCGTTTTATCGGGACACGGGGGAGACCTTGTTCAATATGCCTTAAGAAAGCAACCTGTGGAATTGATAAATACTGGAGAAATGGATCTTGGAACGGGTAATAGTGTAAAATCTGCAATGGCTTTACTGGAAGACTTACCGCCGTATATTTACGTTATAAATGGAGATACACCTCTTATTTCACCGGAAATACTGATTCGGTTAAGGGAGGAATTAATTGGATCTGGTGCGGCAGTTACTTTGGCTGTGGCTCGTACTCCTGACTTTGAACGGTATGGACATGCAGCAATATTAACAGACACTAACGGAGAATTCAGTGGTAATGTGCATTTTTCGAGTGGTTCAATTGAAAATTCGAATGGCTTGATTAATACGGGAACCTATTGTTTTGTTCGAGAGGCCTTAATTAATGGAAGTAGAGATCTTTTTCCGGCTGGGGATGGGAAAATCCATTTTTCGGATATACTAATGATATTGAAAGCGAAAAAGAAAAAAATATGTTTGGTTTATTTTGACTGTTTTAAATCGTTTATAAGTATTAATACAAAGGAACACTTATTAGAAATAGAAAACAAAGATAATGTGAAGGAAAGTAAAACGGATATTTGAATTGAAGTTGGAGGAATTAATGAGTGATCAATTAAAGGAAGTGAGAATTTTTATTGCATCTCCGAGCGATGTGGAAAATGAGCGTATGCAAGCTGTAAAAATTATTGAAGAGTTAAATTCGACAGGTGTTGCACGATCGATGGGTTTAATTTTACATCCTATAACATTTTCCGATGTTATATCGAAAATAGGAGAACGCCCGGAACAGGCAATTCTCGATTATATCGATATGGAAGATCTGGATATTTTTGTGGGGATTATGTGGAAGCGCTTTGGTACACCAACAGGAGCAGAATATGAATCGGGAACGGAAGAGGAATTTCATGTTGCATATGATCGATTTTCAATCAATGGAAAGCCACGAATATTATTTTATTTCAATATGCAAATGGACCGTATGCCGAGTTCGGGGGATTTCCATGGAATGCAGAAGGTAATGGGATTAAAAGAAAAAATAGGGAATTTGGGACTTTATACGGAGTATTCGGGTATAAGCGAATTCGAAAAAAAATTCAGAAGGGACATTACTCGAGTTATCCTAAATTGGGAACAAAAAATAAAAACTTGTGTAATCGATATAAAAAAAACGGAATGTAATTATTTTGAAACATGGAGAGATGCTTATTCTACTGATCGAATAAGTGGAGAACGAGTGGAAGCTTACCTTTATAAAAAAGCAAGTAATAACGTGAGATTTATGACTATTTCGGGGCGTTCGGTTTTCAGCAATGATGTCGAAGAAGCATTAAAGAGTAAGAATATGGGTTCCTTTCGGTTTGAGCTATTGCTCTTCGACTGGAATTCTCCTTTTTTTGCGACTAAGATGAATGATGAACGTAGGGAATCTGGGGTGGAAATCGAAATGGCTAAAAAGAAGGCGTGCGCCATTGCTGAAAACTTTCTAAGCATGGGGAAATCTTTCGGCATTGACCTTGAAATCCGTTTATATACTCAGTATCCT
The DNA here is from genome assembly GCA_021817755.1 of Acidobacteriota bacterium. Lineage (GTDB taxonomy): Bacteria > Acidobacteriota > Aminicenantia > UBA2199 > UBA2199 > JAKAGC01. The sequence goes on from JAKAGC010000348.1 coordinate 4,507, forward strand.
GTGTGGAGGTGTATGATCATCGATAATGAAACAGCCTTTCTGGGATATTACCCGACTGGAAAGCGAGGATATGAAGGTCCTATGCATGTATACAAAAAAGATGAAGAAGGGAGTCTATTTTATCCGGTAAATCAATATTTCGAGAAATTATGGGAGGTGTCGGGACCTTCGCTTGTTCCGGGTGATTCAAGGTTTGTAATATCCACTAAAAATTAATCGCATATTTTTTTTTATTTTTAAGAAAAATCAGGGGATTATACTATATTATAATAGTGACGTAATTGAGGTTTTTATAAGGAAGATGGAGGAGTAAGATGAATATAAAGAAAACAAGGCCATTTCTATGGCTTTTAGTTTTATGCGGTTTGGTTTTTGTGTTACCTTTCCCGCGATATGCTTTTCCAGAAAAGCATAAACCGGAAAAAGTCCTCAGATTAACAATCAAATATGAAAACGGAAAGATGGATTTATTAAAAGTGGATTCGTTATTAATGGTCGTTCCTGTAAGAGTAACTGAACAATTTATCAAAGGCGAACTTTCCCCGGATGAATTCTTTTTCGAAATCCAGGATAAAAGAAAAAATACCATTTTGCGTTCAAACATGGAAAATCCTACGGAGAGTTTAATGGAGTATGAAGACCCGGAAAATCCGGGGGGGATTAAAAGTCAAATTGTTAAGCATGAGGAAATTACTTTCTCAATCCTGGTCCCAGCTCTTGAGAACTCTCAATTCGTACGGTTTGCACGAGTTCCTAAAGAGCAAAGAAGCGTTAATTTTAAAATGCAAAAGCATGAAGAGTTAGGGACA
>JAKAGC010000349.1 GCA_021817755.1 Acidobacteriota bacterium
GAGGCATACTATGATTAAAAATCTTATCGATGTAGAATTACCGTTAGAAGTAGAAGAACAGGCCATTCAAAATATACGTAACACAGAAGGATTATTTACGTTTCTTATCGGGTTAAGCACAGACGAAAGAAAAAAATTGACCAAGATAGGGAAACGGTCATTGGATTTCGTGGAACGTTCATTGATGCATGCAAAGGAAAATAAAGGCTTAATTCCTTCGTATGTGGGATTGGATGAATTTGACCGTGATTACCGGTTAATGGTTCAATTGAGGCGGATTACAGCTCTCCTGGATTCATTATCATCAAAAATAAAAGATACTTATATTCAAACAGGGGCAGAAGCATACTCCTCTGCACGTGAGTTTTACAATGCTGTAAAGCGAGCATCCGGTTTGGGAGTGATGGGATGCGATGTGATCGAGCGGGATTTGAGTGCACGATTCAAACGTCAAACCCTTCCTGATAATGAAACACCTGAAGAACCGGTTGTAACAGTCTCAAAATAGAGATTCCGGGATAAAAAACTCCGGCACCGGTGTATTAAGGATAATTTAAGAGCCTTTTTACTCCGTTGCCGGAGTACGGGGGATAATGTAAATTTAAATTTTTACCGGGGAGAATGGAAAGGGAATAATCATTAACTTAATGAGCCGGAACCAATAGGTCTGAAGCAGGAAAGAAGATGTTGAGGGGATAAATAATAGGTCTTAACCGATCATCGATAAGATGAAAAATTCAAAGGATTGGGGAAAAATAGTGGAATTCAAACAAAAAAGAGTCATTAACGAGCAAAATTATATGATTAATTGGGGTGCAAGGTAAGGATGGCGAGGAAAAAGATTAGAATGTTTTAATCCTGAGTGAGGATGATGGGGGAAAAAGTGCGGTTAATTTAACTCTGAGCGAGATTAACCTAATAAATTCATAGGACATCCTAACTTGAAGCCAGATTAATGAGGGAAGGAAGCATGGTCAATCTAACTACAAGTGCCGTTAACTTAACTTGAAGTGAGATTAATCTCATTTGAAATAAGAACGTTCGTTGATTGTACGTTGATTTTTACATTTTTTATAAAGTGGATGAGTGAGGAAACAGCTTCCCTTTATACTCAATAGGATCAAATTTAAAAATCAAATAAATTGATAGAATACATGAGAATCAAAATTGTGGGAATGAGTTGAGTGAGGAATGATATAAAAAAAAGAATCCCCGAAAAAAAACGAGGATAGATATACAACTTTAACTAAAATGGGATTATAAGTGAGGGAGAAACAGGTGGGATAAGGAGTACCCTGAGGTACTCCTTAACCAGGACAGGAATATATGTTTTTTGTTCTTATTCATACTGGCCTTATTCACCTGTGTCCGGGTAAGTTGGGAAGAAAATTATCCCATTCATAATACCGGAACCCGGATACAAATATATATTATAGATCACGACCATTACCTGAAGAGTTGCAATACCATTTGTGCGCTTGCATTGGATTGAGCAAGGGACGACATACCGGATTGTAACAAGATCTGGTATTTGGTCATGTTAACGACTTCTTCTGCCATATTGGCATCCATAATTACTGATTCTGCTGCTTGTAAGTTTTGGGCCTGGACCTGAATAATAGCCACAGAGTTGATTAACCTGTTCTGTTGGGCACCCAATACGCCTCTCCACTGTGAAACGGATGCGATTGCATCACGGAGTAAACCGAGACATGCCACACCGCCATCGCGAGTCGCAATAGAAGAAAAGCTCATGGTAGCTCCTGCACCGCTGGTGAGTCCCAAAGCTGTAGTTCCTGCTCCGTTTGTACCGCCTATGGAAATTGTGATATAGGAAGCAAGCTGGGTATCCCCGATATAAATGCTTTTTGTATAGGCCTGGTTAACACTAAATAAGTGCTCACCTTTAAAGTTAGCCACAGAAACCACACGGTTGATTTCATCGAGAATCGCTTTATACTCGATATTCAGGGTAGCTTTTTCATCGGTACCTACTGTATCGGAAGCGGCTTGTTCAGCAAGAGTTACGGCACGTGTGAGCATGTCGCTGAGTTTACTTAAAGCACCGTCAGCGATCTGGATAATAGCGACACCGTCATTGGCGTTGCGTACAGCCTGCTGTAATGCGGTATAATCGGCTTTCAAGCCGCTGGCGATAGCCAAACCTGCCGCATCGTCACCGGAATCTACAATACGTTTACCGGATGATAACCTACCGAGGGTTTTGGATAACCCGAGGTTAGAAAAATAGAGATTACGTTGTGCATCGATAGATGATAAATTGTTAAGAACAGAAAAACTTTGTCCTGCCATGGTATTCCTCCTTGAATGTTTGCCCCGGTATCAATTCCAGGGGTCCTATTCATTCTATTTTCTGCCCGACATCCTTTGTCGGGCCAATTTTATTCTTTGTTATTTAAATCCCATCACCTCATCGATCAACCTGATCGAATCACGGGTGATTGGAATGTTTTTAATCTAAAACTTACGTTGCTTATCTAACCAAACTGATAGCGGTTTGGGTAATGGTATCGGAAGCCGTGATGATCTTGGAGTTGGCCTGGTAGCCGCGTTCGAAGACCAGCATCTTTGTAAATTCCGTTGCCATATCGACATTGGAGGCTTCGAGAGAACTTCCAATAATTGCTCCCCTACCGCCTGTTCCTGCCGCTCCGATAGCCGGAGTGCCCGACGCATTGGTTTCACCGAAGAGGTTCCGGCCCAACCGGAGTAGACCTTTCGGGTTATTGAACTGGGCAATCGCCAATTGAGCCAATTCTTCCACTTGACCGTTGGAAAAGACACCCTGCAATATTCCGTCCGAATCGATGACAACAGAGGTCAGGTTACCGGGGGGATATCCGTCGGTATTGGTAGCGCTGGTGCTGGATGGAATCGGATAACCGGTAATAAGAGGTGCACCGGTTACTGTTGTTCCTTCGGTTTGATACAACCGCCAGGTAAAAGCTAACGGATCCGCACCATTTGCAAGAGCTAAACCTTGTGTATCAAGGTCTATATTAAGATTAGCTGGAGATACAAGCGTACCACTCGAATCAAATTGAATTGTACCAGTTCCTAGAATTCCTTGCTCTGCAGCAGTTGTAGTTCCTGGAACGTCAGCATCTGGAATAGAAGCAGAATATGACCATTGATCATTCCCTCCAACTATACCATCATGAGTAAAGGTTACAGTAACAGTATGGGGAGCACCTTTAGAATCATAAATTGTAGAGGAAGCACTATAAGTACTTCCTGTTGCTGCACGGCTATCTAAATTCGCATACAATTCCATAAAAGTTGTAGGTACAGGACTGGAAACCGTATTGGCTGGGAAGGAGATAGTGGAAAGAGGACCGGAAGCCTGAATTTGATTATTTGCATCCTTTGTGGTATAACCCAGTACATATTTACCCGAAGGATTCACCAGGTTACCGGAATCATCAAAAAAGAAATTACCGGCTCGTGTATAAGATCGGTCTTCCGCTGTATCTCCGACTACGAAAAAGCCGTTGCCTTCAATGGCGCAATTGGTAGGATCAGCTGCAGATTGAATGGAACCTTGCGTGAAAACCCCACTAATGGAGTTGGTCAATGTACCCAAACCGATTTGCATGGGGTTACCGGCAGCATTGGTGGCTACTCCGCCAAAAGTTCGAGTGACCAGGTCTTCAAATGAGATATCGGACACTTTAAATCCTGTTGTATTTACATTGGCGAGGTTGTTACCCACCACATTCAACGCACCCGAATAAGCGGATAATCCTGCGAGACCGGAATAAAATGCGCTATTCATAGTGATTCCTCCTAGTTGTTAATAACTTCTGTAATATCAGACACAGCAATTTCGATATCACCGGATTTCAATATGATATCGGTTCCGGAGAATGCAACTGCATCGACGATATAATTGGAATAAGTAGTGACACCGGAAGCGGTTTTTCCACTTTGATCCAAGATCTTGTATGTATAAGTCCCGGATTCCAGTTGATTACCGCTGCTGTCCTTACCGTCGAACTTAACGGTATTCATACCGGCTTCAACATCTTGCAATTCGATACGGCGAACAACATTACCTTTGGAATCGCTAATCACCAGCTCAGCAGCCTTGGCATTCTCTTCGACATTGTATTGCAATGCAATGGGATCGGTTTTCGTACTATCAACAGAAAAGGTGCTGCCGGGAACAACCACGCGTTTCCCGATCAGATTAACCATCTGACTGTTAGTAGACGCAGCCTGACTGAGAGCAAGCATCTCAACGGCGGAGGCAACATTCTGCATCTGTTCGAGAGAAGAGAATTGAGCGAGTTGTCCGAGAAATTCGGAGTTGTCCATAGGTTCCAGGGGATCCTGGTAAGCCATCTGGTTCACCAATAACTGCATGAATGCATCTTTACCCAACTCACTGCTGGCAGTCTTGGTATCCTCATCGGAAGTGGTCTTCGTTAGACCGTTTAAATAACTAATTGCGTCGATCATTTGTTACCTCCGGATTAAAGAAGCAAGGGTTATGCCAGATATCGGAAAAGTCATAAAAATAGAATGATTTAAACCACCCAATATCATTTTATAATGAGTGTATACAAAAAATAAATTTTTTTTTGAAAGAGGCAAAATAAAACTGAAATGGAAAAATTTTCCCTTTTTTGAGAGGGTATGAGAGGAAATATTTTCCGAAGAGAGATAAAAATTTTCCCCCGGGGGCTTTTTTGTAAAACCGCCCCCTTACCCCCGAAAAACTTTTTATAAGGATAAATTGTTTCTTTTAAAGGGATATTGGGAATATAGAGAAAGGAAAAAGAGTAAATAATTAATTAAAAATAAACATGCGACTAAAGTATTTTGATTGGTTTCCGAAATATAGGGTGTAATTGCAGTGGGAAGAGAATTGAAGCTGCAATTAGTTTTTAATCGTATTTTTAGCGGGCAAGGATGCCCAATTAAATTAATCATGGAGGATTAACATGGCAGGACAAGCCTTTTCAGTATTAAACAGTTTTTCGTCAATGCAGGCCCAGAAGGATCTTTATTTTACCAACATCGGTTTGAATAAGACCTTGGGAAAATTATCATCGGGTAAACGTATCGTAGAAGCAGCGGATGACGCAGCCGGGTTAGCTATCGCATCCAGCTTGAAAGCAGATTCATTGGCTCTTGATCAGGCCGTTCGTAATGCTAATGACGGTATTGCAATCGTACAGATCGCAGACGGCGCATTAAGCAAATTAAATGACCTGTTACTCAGAGGCGTGACGCTGGCAGAACAAGCTGCATCCGATACAGTAGGTACAGATGAAAAAGCAACACTG
>JAKAGC010000350.1 GCA_021817755.1 Acidobacteriota bacterium
CCGATCTTGCAATCGTAAATAAAGATTTATTATTGACAATTTTTACACCCGGGTCTCCACTTCATGATGGAGCAGTCGTTATAAGCCAGGATAGAATTGAAGTTGCTCGATGCTTTTTCCAGCTTCCTCCCATGTTAGAATTAACCATCGGTGGTACTCGACATCTTGCAGCAATTGGAATTACTCAACAAACAGATTGCCTTGCGATAGTTGTTTCTGAAGAAACAGGAAAGATTTCTCTTGCAGTCGGAGGAGAACTAACCCGGGGACTCGATAGAGAAGGCTTAAAAAACCGGTTGGAGCATTACCGGGTATAGTATGGTAAACATAAACGAATAATGGGTATAAAGAATTTTTTGTTAAAAAACTTTGGAATTAGAGTAGTAGCTCTTTTCCTTGCAATATTCGTTTGGGCGATTATCGCAGGAAGAGAACGTTCTTTCCTCATAAAAACGTTTGATATCAACGTGGAATACTTCAATAATGGTTCAAACATAGATGTTCGCAGTGTCACCCCCGATAAAGTTCGCGTAAAAGTACAGGGAATGTCCAATGTGATGAATCGAATCACTGCCGATGATTTCAAACTTCGTATCGATCTTAAACGGTTAAATGAAGGCACACGGCTCAATTACTTAACAGAAGATTATCTACAATACCCCCCAAAAATCAATATTTTATCTATCCAACCACGTATGATAGAGATTACTTCAGTTGAATTCGATACCCGAGAACTTAAAATTAATGTCCATTACAGAGGCACTCCCAAACCCGGAGTCCATATTTTGGAAAAACGACTTGTCCCCGAAAAAATAAGAGTTATGGGATATAAATATCAAATCGCCAATAGACATGAAGTTGATACCATCGGATGGATTGACTTGAATCAAATTGAAGGCAGCCAGGTGATTAAATTAAAATTAAAAAAAGAAAAAGACTTCCTGAAATTCGAAGGTGCAGATACAGTGGATGTTTATATAGTGACAGATCAACCTAACCCCGAATCCAAATCATCCACTTCATCCAAAGATAAGCAATGACACCTGGGAACAAACATTTATTCGGAACCGACGGTATAAGACAGGAAGTAGGAACTTTCCCTCTCGATGATATTTCAATTCCGAAACTCGGATATGCATTTGGGAAAATAATTAAAGATCACAATGTAAGAATTATTATAGGTCGTGATACCCGGAATTCAGGCCAACATATCCAACAATTACTAACACATGGAATCAAAAAAGCAAATCCCCCAGTAATCGTTGAATCGTGTGGTGTTATTCCCACTCCCGGGTTATCATATATTACTCGAGAATTTCAATTTGATTTCGGTATTATGATAACTGCTTCCCATAACCCTTATTCCGATAACGGTATCAAATTCTTCAACTCTCAAGGGGAGAAACTCTCTGAATCCATTGAAAAGGAAATTGAGGAGTTCTTTTATCGAATTCACGAAAATACTTTAGAAATATCATCATTCGCCTCCACTTCTATCACCCCCGAAAATGAATCCTATTCCCAAAAGTATGCCGCATTTCTCACCTCTCACGCCAGAGAAATTGAATCCCATATAAGAGAAAGAAAAATGCGAGCCGTTATCGATTGCGCCAATGGAGCAACCTATCGCATCGCAGAAGAGATATTTAAAGAAGCCGGATTTAAAACCATAATGATCGGCGTACAACCCGATGGGAAGAATATCAATCGTGAATGTGGTTCCACTCACACCTCAAATTTAATTAAGGCAATTCAAAAAGAAAATGCAAATATCGGAATTGCCTTTGATGGAGATGGGGACCGATTAATTATGGCAGATTCCAAAGGACGATTGCTTGATGGTGATCATATTCTTTATCATATTGCCATATATTTTAAAAATATTACAGTTCCCCAATTTAATGACATCATTGTCGGAACCCAAATGTCAAACCTCGGACTCGAGAAAGCACTTATAGATTCAGGGTTTACTTTTTTAAGAACCAAGGTTGGCGATAAATATGTTTACCAGGGAATGAATTCTCAGAACGCCATACTCGGTGGCGAACCCTCAGGACATACTATAATCAGTACTTATCAGAAAAGCGGAGACGGTATTTTAACCGCATTGTTTTTTTTAAAAGCATTGAGTACAGCAGGGATTTCTTCAGTAGAAGCCTTCGACAACCTTCTACTATATCCACAGGAAATGCGGGACATTAAAATAAAAGAAAGAAAAAATCTCGAAGAATGGGATCAATTGCAAAGAATGATCCGGGAATTTAATGAAACATACCAAAGTGATTCACGACTTTTAATTCGATATTCTGGGACCGAACCTAAAATTCGACTGATGATGGAATCGAAACGGCAAATAGTAATTGATGAAAATTTAGGGAAATTCGAGGCCCTCATTCAATCAACTATCGGATTGCCTGCTGAATCCTTGAAAGAAAATTAAATTAGATTCAATAATTGAGATACAGAGGAGATTCACATGAAATTGGGAGTCAATATCGATCATATTGCAACACTGCGACAGGCGCGAAAAACCGATGAACCCGATCCGGTTTATGCTGCCACAATCGCCGAATTGGCTGGAGCAGACGGAATTACAATTCATTTAAGACAGGATCGCCGGCATATCCAGGATCGCGACCTCGCTCTTCTCAGGGCGTTTGTAAAAACCAAACTCAACCTGGAAATGGGAATAACCATGGAAATGGTTAAAATTGCACTACAGCATAAACCGGATACGTGCACCCTGGTTCCTGAAACCGCCGAAGAAGTTACAACTACAGGTGGTCTTGACGTTATAATGTATTCCGATAAAATAGAAGAGGTAGCTGGCAATCTCAGAGCCGCAGGAATCGAAGTTTCAGTCTTTGTCGACCCCAATATCGACCAGGTAAAAGCCTGCTATAAGCTTGGAATAAAACTTATTGAAATCAATACCGGCGAATACGCTAAGCAATGGAATACCTCATTTGCACAATTAGAACTCGATAAAATAAAAAAAGCAGCAGTCTATGGAAAAAAAGTCAATATGAAAATCCTTGCTGGGCATGGGTTAACCTACAGAAATGTTATGCATATTGCAGCAATGGAAGAAATCGAAGAACTAAACATCGGTCATTCCATTATAGCAAATTCTACCTTCATGGGTCTTGAAAAAGCCGTTGTCCGCATGAAAGAATTAATGCTTCGTGCCAGACAATTTAACGAAAAAGCATGATGGAATCCCATTTTCCGTATATCTATCAGATAAGGAATTTAAAATAGTTGGAATTGCATCTATTGAAAGTTTTTCCTAAAAATTAGGAATTGGGCTTGATTTTCCTTATGGAATTCCTTATAATCTAATGGATATGGAATTGGAGATTGACATATTTGACATGTCGGCATGCTTTGATTTAAAAAGCTCTCGACATCCGCTTAAATTTAAGTATATAAAAAAAAATTCATTCGATAAATTTAATTAAAGGAGAACGATAATGAAGAAGACCATTCTTTTGCTAGCATTGTTCGGCTTGATCGTTGGGCTTACGTCCTGCCAGAAACCCGAGGAGGCTACAATATCTAAGTATTTCCAGGCTATGAAACATGACGATAAAGAAACGATGGCTGCAATGGCGATCGAAGCCAAAACAATCAAATTTACGAACTTTAAAATCGTCAAAATCGAACCGGGCACCCCTACTCCCCTGGAATTGCCCAATCTTGTAACCCAATTAAATAATCTTGATCAAAAAAAGAAAGACCAACTCCAAATCGCTCAGAACAAAAATGACGATTATGAAGCTTTATTAGACGAATTGGGAAGCAAGAAAACCCCTCAGCTAACCGAAGCAGAAAACGCTGCTAAAGCTGAAAAAGAGAAATTCCTTGAATTAAGTAAAGAGTATTCTCTGATGCAGAAGAAAATAGAGATAGAAAAACGCATTATCACTGCTTCTACTTCAGTTGATAGTGAATTTGAATTATATACCGGCGAATCCGTTGTTTCTCGCGCTACAGTTGCCATTACACTTGAATCCGGTGAAACCAAAGATTATATCTTTATTTTAAGAAAAGATACCCTCAAGACTGAAGGGCAAAACAGACCTAGAGTTGGACGTCTCGTTATCTTAAAAATGGATACCCCCGAAGAAATCGATAAAGCTCCTGCTGCCGATACACCAGCAGCTACAGAGCCCCAGCAATAAAATAGTACGTTTAATAATTCTTTCAACTGCCGGGGGCAATGATGCATAAAAGATGCTACCCTGCCCCGGCAGTTTTTTTATTTACCCTTCACCAACGGAAAGGAATCGCGAACATCGATAGTGCGAATCGTTGTATCTCGTGTAATCACTATTATTTTCTCTTTCTCATCCATTAACAATGACTCGGTACTTGTCCCTTTAAGTGTAGTTACATCTAACTGAAGGGGAAATATAAAATTTGAGTTAACTTGTTTAATTGAAAGAACAACCCTTTTCATATCCTGTAAGTCATAATCCGCATGATCTTTAAGGAGTGTCAATTCCACTTGCGGAATAACACGGCGATAAATCCAGTTTTCAAAAAATTTAAGTAACTTTTGATTATCACCGCAGAATTCACGGATAAACTGCATCGAAGTAATACTTCGGTATTTAAATTTCGCCAATGTACTATTCAGACGTTCCATGAAATCTTTCTCCCCCATCATATCCATTAGCATCATGAATACCAATGCGGTTTTATTATAAATTACACTCTGATACGCTTCATAATTTTTTTCCAACATAAAAATCCGGTTTCCATAAATAATGGGCCCCGAATTCGAATATTCAAAAACCCAGTCTTTTAGTTTTCGGATAAGGCGTAAGAAGGAACGCTCCGGCATATTTTTTTTCAGATAATAAAGAACTGAGAAGTGGGCAAGCCCTTCTGTCATCCAGATATCCTGGTAATTGGACCAGGATATAACCCCACCCCACCATTGGTGAGCCAATTCATGGATAATATGATCTTCCGGTTTCTCACGAATCAAAATAGGACTGTGAATTCTTTGATTTGCATGAGGTCCCGTAACTGTATTTACAAACAAATCCGTTTGCATCCTATTTTTTCGAAAAGGCATGTATACAATCACAAATCCCCGGTTACTTAATCCTCCATCCTTAGAGCCTTCATTTAAAACGATATTCAATTCTGAAAGGTCCACGGAACCATATGAATCATATAAGAAATTCGCTGCATTTTTTATCTCTTCGATATCCAGCTCATCAGGCATACCAAGAGAAACCGGTGTATAAATATTGATGGGAATTTTGGAATCGATTCTCAGATCGGAAGAGCGTCGTG
>JAKAGC010000351.1 GCA_021817755.1 Acidobacteriota bacterium
TCTTTTTAATCGAATGGTTCAGAGCAAAAAGACCCAAATTTGTGGGTTTATTGACTGGCGCAGTTGCCGGATTAGCAACGATTACTCCTGCTGCGGGTTATGTATCACCGGTAAGTGCTTGTATTATTGGTATCCTAGCGGGTATTGTCTGTTATATGGCAATTTCTCTTAAGAATAAATTCAAATGGGATGATGCTCTGGATGTTTGGGGTGTCCATGGAGTTGGTGGAATACTGGGTGTAATTTTACTGGGAGTATTTGCTTCTGCTGTTGCAAACCCGGGTGGAACTAACGGACTTTTAAATGGAAATGCCTCATTCTTCTTTAAAGAAGTAATCGCAGTAGTGGGTGCCGGACTTTATGCATTCTTGTTTACTTACGTGATGCTCTGGATTATCGATAAATTTATCCGTGTGAAAGTCAGTGATAAAGACGAGGAGGATGGATTGGATATGGCACTTCATGGAGAAACTGCCTACGAATTTTAATTACACTCGACGGTGATCAACGACATAAAGACTTAAAACAAGGCGCAGAGTTACCGGGTTTTGGTGACTCTGTGCTTTTTTTTATTTGGGAGAATTATTAATTTTTATCACTATAAATTTTGAATGCTAATGTGAATATTTATTTTTTAGCGATTTACGGGAGTGTTTATTTGTTATTATTATTTACTGGAAATATGACTAGAAAAGTAGTTCCTTTCTCGGGTGTGCTATCAACCTGTATTTCTCCATGATATTCTTCGACGATTTGCTTAACGACAAATAGTCCCAATCCACTACCTTTTCCACTTACTTTCGTGGTAAAAAGAGGATCAAAGATTTTTGATATGAGTTCAGGTTCAATACCTGAACCGGTATCAGAAATGGTTATGGATATTTGATTATTTTTAAAACGGGACAATGTGACACGGAGCTCACCACCTTCAGGCATGGCATCGATAGCATTCAAGCATAAATTCATGACCAGTTGTTGTACGCGTATTGGATTCATATATGCATATATATTCTCAGAGGGAGGGATCCAATTTATCTTAATTTCACCTGTGGAGGTGACTTTCAGAATTTCCATAATATTATTCATCAAATCGGTCAGGTTGGTATCATCATTTTCATCTTGTTTGGGTTTTGCGAGGTTAAGAATTTGTTTAACTAATTGAACGGCTGTATTTGCTGTTTTTTTAATATTCTCATTGTGGTGAGAAATTTCATCAGTATGGTTATAAGTTTCGGAAACAATTTCGGAATACCCAATAATAATGGATAGTAGGTTTTTTAAATCATGAACGGCTGATGCTGCGAGTAATCCCATTAATTCCATTCGCTGACTGAGAATTAATTGACGTGTACGTGCTACCATCATTAGTTTTTCTCTGGACCGTTTGAATTTCCAGGCGGCTAAACCGGAAAGTAGTGAAAGAATGAGAAGGATCGCGAGTGTTTTAAACCACCAGGTATTCCAAAAGGGGGGAAGAATTGAAAATGAAATCTCTGCGGGTGTTTTGCTCTCAATATGATCATTATTGATGGCTTTGACCTGGAATGTATAATCTCCGGGGGGTAGGTAAGGATAAAAAAGTGATCGTGATTTTGTTTCCAACCATTCTGTATCGATGCCTTTCAAACGATACTTGTATACAACACTTTCAGGGGAAGAATAACAAAGTCCAACAAAAGAAAATCGAATGTAATTTCTATCATGTGATAATGTGGAAATAAGATTTAGTGGAACGGATTTTTCAAGAATTTTTACACCTGTAATATAGATAGGAGGAGGAACGAGATTGAGTCGAACGGGAGGGGGATCAAAACGTGTCAAACCGTATCTGCTTCCTAACCACATGGTTCCTTTATGATCTACCAACATGGAAAACCAATAATCTCCTGTTAGTCCATGAGAATGATCATACGTTTTAACGGTTTCTCCATCAAAACAAACGAGACCATTGGGAATACTCATCCAGATATTACCTTTGATATCCTCTTGGATAGCCCAACAACTCTTAAATTGAACACCGTTTTCGAATTCTACCTGCTTGAAATTGGCAGGAATTTCTTTATTAATTCCAGGCTCAGAACGGTAGACGCCTTTATTAGTAGAAACCCAGATTCTCTCTTTTGAATCCTGGAAAAGATAAAAAATCTGATCTCCGGGAATTCCTTTTTGGGAATTATAGTGAATCAGTTTTTGGGCAATGTGAGAATATACAAATAAACCGGAATCAGACACAAACCAAATGTTTTCTTTTCTGTCTCTTAAGAAAAATTCTACAGGGCCTTTGCTTTGGAATGGAGGAGTTAAAAAACGACCATCTTTATAACAAATAATTCCCAACCGTGTGCTAATCCAGATAGATCCATCGCTTAACTCGACGGATTTAAATAGAACGTTAGTAGGTAAACCATTGGAAGTTGTATAATTAGTGAACTTCCCTGTAGCGGGAGATAGAATGCTGAGCCCCTCGGCAGTTACAATCCAGATACTCCCTTTTCGATCGGCCATGATACCATTAATACTATTGCTAATAAGGCCATCCTTGAGAGTATAGTTTTTAAAGATTCCATTGGAAAAGGAGCTTATACTGTTTTCAGTTGCGAGCCAGTATGTATTGTTGTGATCTTCAATAATATAATTGACAAGGTTATTTATGAGTCCGTCTTTTTCGGAATATGTTCGGATATTAAACGATCGCATGTAACACACGCCCTTTGAAGTAGCGATCCAGGTGTTCCCTTCGCTATCCTGGATTATTTTTGTAATAAAATTCGATAGGAGACCGTTTTGTGTGGTAATATTACTTATTTTTGGGACTTCATTGGGGGAATCCAAAATACTTATGCCACCGATGGTTCCGATCCAAATTTTCCCCGAATTATCCTCGTTGATGGAGATGACATAATTATTCACCAAACCATTTGCAGTTGTTAAAGTTAGTACTTTCCCTTCCAGAAGGCAATTTAATCCTTTGGGAGTACCGATCCAAACATTGCCTTTCGAATCATGATATACAATATTAACCCTATTATCGAGTAAACCTTGCGAAATACTATTAATCTGAAGATCACCTTGGGGATCCTGGATGGAGAAATGGAATAAGCCATCTGAGGTAGCAAACCACAATTGATCTTTTTTATCGATTGAAATACTATTGATAAAATTGGAATTTAATTTTTTTCTTAATTTTGTTGTTTTGAAGCGAGTCCCATCAAAACTACATAACCCGTTCTCGGTTCCAATCCAGAGTAAACCATTCTTATCTTCGGCTATTGATATTATGGTATCAGCGGGTAATCCGTCATTTGTAGAATAATATTTAATGCGCCCATTGGATAGACACCCGATACCACCTCCCATTGTACCTATCCATAATTGTTTATGCCGATCTTCCAATGCTGTGGTGGAATATTTACTTAATAATCCTTTATCACTTCGGTACGCTTTGAACTCGTTACCATCGAATCGGTTTATGCCTTCAACGGTTCCGAACCATAGATATCCGAGAGAATCCTGAATTATAAATGATATATATGGGCTAGAAAGTTCCTTATCTTGGGGAAACGTTCTGAAAGAGAAATATTCGGAGTAAGAATTTTGGAGAAAAAACAAGCTGAAAATTATATAAAAAAATACCCTCAAAATACGACGCATAGAACATTATACAAAAAAAAGAATTCTTTTTCAATTCATTTTTTTTATATAAAACCTCTAATTTTCAGGGTAGTCTCAGCTTTCCTCGAAACAGTTGAATTTCGCTTAATAATTCAAATAATATAACACGAATGAGCTATATAAGTTTATTCGGGGGGGATTTCCTCGGTTTCAACTTTGCAGGGTCTACATGCGGTATATAATAGTGTTTTGGGCATGGTATCACCGCCGTAAATTTTACCTATTTCTTCTAATTGCAAACGAACAATAGTTACTTTTCCCAAAATCAACTTTCGATTAATGGTTTTCTCATTTTTCATAGTAACCTTCTTAGAAGTAAAAATTAATTTGGCTTTTGATTGGGACAGAATTCCCCAGAACAACTGGTACAAAGGGTATTTAACAGTGTAGGTGCTTCTGAAATCCCGGCGTAAATTTCTCCCATTGTCATGTGCTGAAGCTGAAATGTAATAATGGTTTCTTTTTTAAAAATTAATTTTTGTGAATCCGCTTTATTTTTGGCTTTCATAATTACTCTCTGATGTCAATTTTGAGACAACTATTCTGGTTTTTCAATTTTACAAGCTTCCCCTCCACAACTTGTACATTTCGTTTTAAGTTGAGTGGGGGCATCGGTATATCCGCCTATAATTTTTCCCATTTCCAAAAATTGGAGACGGGCGATAGTGACTTTTTTTAATGCTAATCGGTATTTACTGTTCTTTAAAGATTTCATCGCTTTCCTCCGATCTGGAATTAATCAGGATTTTGGATACAGCATGAAGGGGTTTCCGAATTGCATGAAAGAATGCATTTTGTTAACAACCGAGTGGGGGCGTCCACATCTCCTCCGAAAACATTTTTCATTTCCTGTGATTGGAGATGGCTAACAGTTTCTTTTTTAAGGAATAACTTTTTGACGCTGCTCATTTTGGTTCTGTTATTTTTTGCTTATCGATTATTCGGGTTTAAGTTGCTGTCCCTGGCAGGTTTCCATTATGGACCTTGGGCAATTAACATAACACTTTGTTTGAAAATGTGAAAGAGCATTAATAACTATTTCGCCTCCATAAATTTCACTCATTTCCAGGAAGTGAAGATGGGCGATTGTTTCCTTCTTTAAATTTAATTTTTGAGAATTACTTTTTTTTGTTTTCATTTTAAACCTCATTGAATTGAACCATATTTATAAAAATTACCAATATTAAACAAGCAATTGAGTTGCCAGAGTCCAGTAGTGGTGATGGATGGGGATTTTTTTCAAATCTGGATTTTTTAATCCCATTTTAATAAAGAAAAGTCGATAAGTGGATGTAACTATTCGTTACACCTGGGGCGTTATTAGCGAAATCGCAAGTTGAAACCACGGTTCTGAATCTGTCAACAAGGGGACTAATAGAACTTATGCATTGGGTTTGAAATATTATATTACACATATTTTTCTTACGTGGTGAAAATCACCGAAAACACTGATGAAACCGATTTGAACGATAACACATTTTGTTGTATCATTCCGTTACATCGTTTTGTTCCTTTTCCAACGCTTCACAATCGATATCGAGTTCATATTCTTTTATTTTACGGTAGAGGCGTGGTCGGGAAATTTCCAATAATTCAGCTGTTCGTAATATATTAAAATCGGTTAACTGCAATAC
>JAKAGC010000352.1 GCA_021817755.1 Acidobacteriota bacterium
GAACCCGCTACAGGTTCTGATATTGCTTCTCATCCTCCTTTTCCTATTACAGATATCGATTTTAAGAAAATAATTGCCATCCTTCGTATTACTGTTCCCTATACCGGTATGATTCTCAGTACCCGTGAAAATGCACAGATGAGAAAAGAAGCTCTCTCCCTCGGTATTTCACAGATTAGCGCCGGTTCAAGAACCAATCCCGGCGGCTATACTCACCCAGATGATGAAGAATCCGGCGAACAATTCTCCCTCGGCGACCATCGTTCCCTCGATGATGTTATTCGCGATATCGCTTCTATGGGGTATATTCCTTCTTTTTGCACAGGCTGTTACCGGATGGGGCGTACAGGCGCCGATTTTATGGACCTTGCCAAACCCGGACTTATAAAACACTTCTGCTTACCCAATGCATTAACTACCTTTAAAGAGTACCTCGTACATTATGCCAATGAAGAAACCAGAGCACAAGGATTGAAGCTCATCGAAGATATGCTCCTCGATATCCCGGATAATTCAGTCAGGGAAAAAACCCGGGAAAATCTCCTCCGTATTGAAAAAGGTGAATCCGATTTGTATTTATAATTTACTGTTCCACAGACCCCTTTAATAGTACAATGGAGCCCCATGATCCATGTATTTAAATCGAATTATCTCCATTACTATTACTGTGAATGGGATTTAAGTGTTTTACACAAAGGTGTATAAAAAATGATTGAAATGAACCATCGTTTACGAAGGTTATATAATGAACCCAACCGGGAAGATATAATATACTTCCTTGAAACCTCTCAAAAAGATGAACTTAATGCGCTTTATAGTTTCGCCGATCAAATCCGGAAACAATACGTCGGTGATGCCGTCCATTTACGAGCCATCATTGAGTTTTCCAATTATTGCCGGTGTGGATGCCTATACTGCGGCATCAATCGTGCAAACACCAGAGTTCAGCGTTATCGTATCTCCAGGGAGGAAATTGTCTCCATCGCCGCCGATGCCTATAAAAGTGGATACAGAACCGTCGTTCTTCAATCCGGCGAAGATCCGACTTATTCCATCGATGATTATATCTATATTATACGAAAAATTAAAAAACTAGGCGATATCGCTATCACACTCGCTTGCGGCGAGAAGGAAGAGGAAGAGTATTTTTATTTCTATAGTGCCGGAGCCGATCGTTATCTTTTAAAACACGAAACTTCCGATCCCATTCTCTATGATCGACTCAATCCCGGAATGAGCCTCGAAAATCGTATCAAATGCCTTAAAACTCTCAAACGAATCGGTTACCAGACCGGAAGTGGTATCATGATCGGATTACCCGGACAGACCATTGAAAGTATTGCCGATGATATTCTTTTCTTTCTTGAAATGGATATCGATATGATAGGGTGTGGCCCTTTTATTCCTCACCCCGATACCCCATTGAAAGATTCCCCTGTCGGTAGTGAAGAGCTGACCTACCGCGTACTTGCCATAAATCGAATCGTCACTCGTAATACGCTTCTTCCCGCCACTACTGCTCTCTCTACCATCAATGAACATGAAGGCCGAAAACTTGCTCTGATGCGTGGAGCCAATGTCGTGATGCCCAATGTTACTCCACTAAAATACCGGCAACTTTATGAAATCTATCCCAATAAAAAACGAATCGAAGTCTCTTCCACAGACATGATACGTGATCTTGAAACTCAATTTCATCAAATCGGCCGATATATCTCTCATTCTCCCGGAGATCGATACCAAGAAGATCCCTATATTGCAAACGGTCACTGCTAAGTTAAAGAGAATAACGGTTTCGATTCCAATAAAAAATTCGATTAATTTATAGGTAATTCAACGATAAAAATACTTCCATTTCCTGGTAAACTCTCCACCCGGATAGTGCCGTTATGCATTTCCACCATTTGCCGCGTGATCGACAATCCCAATCCTGTTGAAGATTCACCCCCTGTCGGGCGTGCACTCAAACGCTGGAATTTCTTAAAAATATTTTTCATATCCGCTTCAGAAATTCCCGGTCCCTGGTCCATTACTTCGATTCGTACCGTCTGATCTAATCTCCTTAGCATAAAACCAATCGGTTTCTTTAATGGCGAATACTTGATCGCATTGCTTAACAGGTTGTCCATCACTTCTTTTAAACGTCCTTTATCTCCCGTTATCATTATATTTTCTTCGATGAAGATATCGAATGTTTGTTCTTTTTTCTCTGCAATCGGGCGAAATGAACTTAATACCACTGCTGCCAGTTCGCTTAAGTTTAAACTCTCCCGTTTTAATTTTAATCTTCCCATATTATCCATCACCGCTGTATCCAGGATATCATTAATCATTTCAGACATCTGGTTCGATGATTTCAGGATATGCCCCACTCGTGGTAAGATTGTCTGAGGACAGGAAGGGTCGTTTTCAATTAAGTCCGCAAACCCCAGGATGATTTGTAAACGGTTCCGCAAATCATGTGCCACTATATTCAATAATTCGCTTTTCGATTCATTCGCTTTTAATAATTGAGAATTCGATTCGATCAATTCCTGTGTCCTCTGGCTCACCAGGTCCACTAGCTTTTTTTCTCTGTGTTTGATCTGCCGGATACGTAATTGCATCGAACCCAGGATGAAAAGAATTACCAATAACCCCATAATGAAATAAAATGGCCAGGTTTGGTAAAATTGCGGTTTGATGTTTAAATCGAAAGATGCCCCTTTTTTATTCCATAAGCCGTCATTGTTGCAGGCAATCACCGAGAAAGTGAACTGCCCCGGTGGAATATTCGTATAAAAAGCCGTTCTCCTTGTTCCTGCATCGATCCATTTCGTATCGAAATTTTCTAACTTGTATTTAAAGAGTACTTTGTGAGGAACCTGGAAACTCAATGCTGTGTAATGGATTTCCAGGTTGCAAGTTCCTGGCTGCTCGATTTTCGATATCGGTGATAGGTAGTTTTTTTCATTTACCAATACCGATTGGATTACCACTTGCGGCATTACTCCATTCAAACGAAGTTGAGACGGATTGATTTCCATTAATCCGTTAATTATCGGGTACATTAATTTACCGTCTCGTGTTTTACACACGCTTTTCTGTACCCCGCTCGAACATTCGATACTTTTCATGCCCTCTTCTTTTCCGAAAAGGACAGGATAAACGCTTGTCGTTTTTCCGCTAAAAAAATCATCCAGTTGATTGTAATCCAGTGAATATATCCCCCGGTTTGAACTGATCCAGGTTTTATTCAGGTTGTCTTGCTGGATACTGCAAATCACATTATCCGGCAACCCATTTTCTTTTTTTATCGTCTGAAATTTTCCTTCCCAATACCGGTTTAATCCATTATTAGACGTACCGATCCAGATCACTCCTTTTTGGTCCTCATATAGAGCAAATATCGAATTACTAGAAAGGCCGTTTGCTGTACTGAAATACGTCGGTTTTCCCGATGGTGGGAAATAAGCGATTCCTTTTTCCCATGTTCCGATCCATAATCCACCCCGTGAATCTTCCAGCATTGTTACGATAGGGGAGCGAAGTTGTTTGAAAAGTGTAAACACTCCGTCAGAGAACCGGTAAATCGTTCCTGCTTCGTTTCCGGCGAGAATTCGTTTATGGCGGTCTGCATAAACTGTTCGGAAGAGTTTATTCGTTGTACCACCTTTGAATTCGCAAACACTGATTTTCCCGTTTTTTAACCGGCAAACTCCTCCGCCGAAGGTGGAGAAAAAAATGCTCCCTTCATTATCCTCTGCGATCGAAAGTACATTATTATGAGATAGACCGTTTTCTGTCGTTAAGCGTTCAAACTTCCCATTTTCAAAGCGGTTCACACCAAATCCGATTGAACCGATCCAGATCACACCCCGGCTGTCCTGTAATATCCCATAAAGGTCCGGTGATATTCCATCTTTTTCAGTATAAGCATAAACCCGCGATGCACGTACCTGATTTAATCCTCCTCCGTTCGTTGCTATCCAGATACTCCCTTCACGGTCTTCCAGGATGCTGGTTACCACGTTGCTCGATAAATTATTTTCTGTATTTATTACCAGTATCTCATTATTGTGTAAGATGTTTACACCACCACCGTAAGTCCCTACCCACAGGTTACTGTTTTCATCTTCATAAAGACAATATATATAATTATATGATAAACCTTTCGATTGATCCCATTGTTTTTCTGTTGTTCCTTGAATCCCAATAAGACCATTTTCGCGAGTTCCAATCCATAATGTACCGTTCCGGCTTAATAAGATGGTCTCAACTGAACTCGGGAAACTTCTAAATAATTCGCTTTTGAATTCTTTTCCTTCACGGAAAATTCGTACCAGATCTCCTCCCGTTGTACCCACCCAGATATTACCATTTCGATCTTCATAAATTTGCCGTACATACCTTTTTACTACACTTTCCGGAAATGGAATCGTGATAATTTTCCCCGTTTCCTCGTAAAAGAGGTTTAATCCCTTGCGAGTTCCGATCCATACCATCCCTTGCTTTGAACAAACGATCGAGCGAATCCCATTATCTACAAGCCCTGTATCAACCGAAAATAATTCGAATTTATTTCCACAGTACCGGATCAATCCTCCGTGATCCGTACCAAGCCATATCGCTCCTTTATCATCTCCTGCAAGACATTTGATATATTGATTTGTGATTTCCTTTGTATTTTCCGTGTTATATACCTGGAACGCTACACCGTCGAACCGGACTAAACCCGTTTGAGTTCCTACCCATATATAACCGTCAGGCGTCTGGATCAAAGAGGTTAACGCATTTGTCGGAAGCGAATTATCTACATTCCATACATGGATTAAAAAGGAATCCGCATTCCCTTTGATTTCAATTCCTAAAACTTCTTTTATACCTGGAAATAGGCAAAATAAAATAATCCAAAGTCTTAGCATGTACCTTTTGGTGTTTTCGAATGATGATAAATGGAAAAAGTTCGTAAATTTGGAGTTGTAATGTCTCATTATCTGGTGTTCCGGTGGAATTTATATTCATTATGGAAGTCGTAATTCAATGTTTTAGATTTGGAACAATTATGTTCCAGCCTGCGGCCAGGATAAATCAGAAAACGGTTTTTTTGATTTTGCATCCTTATTAAATATAGTACAACACTCAGATTTAGTCAATACCCCCGGAAACATTTTATGATGATATTCTTCTTAACATTCTACTCCTTTTTGCATCAATGGTTACCCCTTTATAAATCTGCTTTCTCTGCGTTTCTTTTCAAAATTTATAAAATTAATTCCCTTTTTTTTAACTTTTTTAATACTTTGTTTTAGAT
>JAKAGC010000353.1 GCA_021817755.1 Acidobacteriota bacterium
AGAAGGACAAAATATAAGCATAGATGACGATTTCTTCGAATTAGGTGGGCATTCATTAAAAGCGACTGCGATTACTGCACGGATTTATAAAGAATTCGGGGTTAAAGTTACGTTAGGAGAATTCTTCTCCCACCCTGATATACGGCACCTGGAACCTATTATTAAAAATAAAGTACAAGAGAAATACGATTCGATTGGAATTGCAGATGAAAAAGAATTTTATGGCCTTTCTTCAGCTCAAAAAAGATTGTATATTCTTGAACAAATTGAACCGGGAACAACGGGCTATAATATGCCTGGAGTCTATTCTTTACTGGAGGATATAAACCTTAACGGGCTGGAAAATGCTTTTCAATTATTGATTAAACGTCATGAAAGCCTGAGAACCTCATTTCATATGATAGAAAACGAGCCGGTACAGCATATTCATGATGATGTCATGTTTGGGGTTTCTCATGTGATTATGGATGAGGACCATTCATCGATAGAGGGAATAATGGGAGATTTTATAAAACCATTCGATCTATCGAGGGCTCCATTATTGAGGGTTCAGTATGTTTCAGGGGGTTCTTGGGAGAATGGACTGAATTTCCTGATGATGGACATGCATCATATCATATCCGACGGTATATCGAACCAATTATTGCTAAACGAGTTATCTTGGATATATGAGAAAGGAAATGGAGATGGATTACCTGCTTTAAGAACACGGTACAGGGATTATTCGGAGTGGCAAAATACGGCGTATTGGAAAGAACGAATTAAAGAGCAAGAGAAATATTGGTTGGAACAATTCTCAGATGATGTACCTCTTCTAAACCTTCCTCTTGATTTTACGAGACCGAGAATTCAGAGTTTCGAAGGAAGTAAAATCGAGTTTGAGCTTGGTGTGAGAGAAACAGAAGCGCTGCGAAAATTAGTACGGAGTGAAAATGCTACATTGTTTATGGTGCTGATGGCTGCGTTTAATATCTTTTTAGCCCGAATTAGCGGACAAGATGATATTGTGGTGGGTACTCCGGTGGCGGGCCGTCTTCGAATTGAGTTATCGAATGTAATGGGAGTGTTTATCAATACACTGGCATTACGAAACTTCCCTTTGAATCATAAACGATTTGCTACTTTTTTAAATGAAGTGCGGGATAATGCATTAAATGCTTTTGAAAACCAGGAGTATCCGTTCGAGCAATTGGTAGAACTTGTGGGAGTTAACCGCGATGCGGGACGTAATCCTTTATATGATGTTATGTTCGGCTTACAGAATATGGATACTTTCGATGAAAGGGGGTCTGCTTTAAACCTGACTGCTTATGATTATAAGCGAATTGTTTCTCCTCTGGATATGACTTTTATGTGTGCTGAAATGGAGGATTCCATTTTATTTGCAGTGGAATATTGTACACGGTTGTTTACTGAGGATACTATTGGACGGTTTATTTCTTATTTTAAAAAAGTGGTAACGGCAATCAGCAATAACCGGGACATTCTACTTTCCGACGTAGAGATTATCTCGGATGAAGAGAAGCAGAAGATAATCGATGGATTTAATTGGGAGTGGGCCGGGATGGAAGAATGGGGTGAAAAAACATTGGAGCAGTTGTTCATGGAACAGGTTGACCGGACACCTGATGCCATCGGTGTTATTGCTGCTTCACTTTTTGGGGGTGACGATAAACCTATCCGGATTACTTATAAGGAATTGGATAATTATTCGACTAATATTGCTCACAAATTGGATGGAGAGGGCATCGGACAAGGTAATATTGTGGCAATATGTTTACACCGTTCGATTGAAATGGTTGGGGCAATATTGGGAATTTTGAAAACAGGTAGTGCCTTTCTTCCTATGGATCCGGATTGGCCTGCCCAACGCACTGACTATATTATGAAAGATAGTAGGGCGGCTGTTTTAATCGATGAAGCTTTTCTAAAAAATATGGAGAGTAACGGGGAGCGAATGGCTTCGGAACGGATTATACCTAACCCGGAAGGAATTGGCTATATTATTTATACATCGGGTACAACGGGGAATCCGAAAGGGGTTTTAGTAAAACAACGCAATATTGTGAGTTATTTATACAGTTTTTACAGGGAATTTCCAATTTCTGGTACGGATACGGGTATCCAATTAACATCCTATACCTTCGATCTGTTCATGGAGGAGTTTTTCCCCTTTATATTAAAAGGAGGGAAATTTCTAATACCTCCTGTTTCAGCAATTTCGGATATGGAAGAGTTATTCAATCTGATTAGAGAGCATATGGTAACAGTTGTAGATGGTACTCCATTACTGCTTAATGAAATAAACCGGTTTGCAGGATATCCGCATATGAAGGAGTATTTAAAGAGCGTCCGGTTCTTTATCAGTGGGGGTGATTTATTGAAGTGGGAGTATATCGATGCCCTGGCTTCCATTGCAACTGTGTACAATACATATGGTCCAACAGAAAGTACGGTTTGTGCAACATTTTATAAGTACGAAGGGACACCTGTTCCTATTATTCCTATTGGGAAACCGGTAACCAATTATAATGTATTAATCCTGGATACTTGTCTTCATCTTCAACCTGTGGGTATAGTAGGGGAGTTGTGTGTTTCGGGTGTGGGAGTAACCGCAGGTTACCTGAACCGCCCGGAGTTAACTGCGGAAAAATTTGTTGCTTTTGATTTGCAGGGGCTCTTTTTGAAAAAACCGCCCCTGCACCCGGCAAAAACTTCTGATAAAATTGAAATAATAGAAAGTTTTAAGGGGGTGAAGGGGGGCGTTTTTCAAAAAGCCCCCCTTCCAGCGGAAGAGATAGGTAAAAATATAATCTATAAAACAGGTGATCTGGCTCGATGGCTAGGGGATGGAAATATCGAATTCGTAGGGAGAATCGATCACCAGGTAAAAGTCCGTGGATTCAGGATTGAATTGGGTGAGATCGAATCGGCTATTCTGGGATTCTCTTCTGTTCGGGAAGGAGTGGTACTGAGTTTTGAAAATGAATGGGGTGAAAACGATATATGTGCCTATATCTCGGGAGGAGAGGATCTGAGTATTTCCGAGTTGAGGGATTACCTTGGTGAAAAACTGCCTGACTATATGATACCTTCGTATATCCGAATTTTGGATAAAATTCCTCTTACTTCGGCAGGGAAATTGGATCGTAAGGCTCTACCTGTTCCGGGAAAAATCGAATCGCGAGAGGGTATCACTTCGCCCCGAGATACACTGGAAGAAACTCTGGCAGGAATATGGGCACAGGTATTGCAACTGGATAAAAACCTAATGGGTATCGATGATAACTTCTTCCAGCTTGGGGGTCATTCCTTAAAAGGAACGGCTATGATATCGGCTATCCATCACAACCTGAATATCAAAATCCCTCTTACAGAATTATTCAAAACTCCGACCATCCGGGGATTTGCTCAAATCATCAGACAGATGGCAAAAATGGATGATAATCCTATTCAACGTAGCGAAAACCTGGATTATTATCCGCTTTCTTCACAACAGAAACGGTTATTTATATTGAGCAGGATGGAGTACGAAAGTACTGCTTATAATATACCGGAGATTTACTTTGTTGAAGAGGACCTGGATATCAAACGACTTGAAAAAGCGTTTGGATTAATGATCGAACGTCATGAGAGTTTACGAACTTCTTTTCATATGGAGGGTGAGGACCTTTTCCAGGTAATTCATAGGGATATGGAATCAAGAGTGGAATCTTACGAAGTAAAGAATCCTGATGAAATCGAAAATCTTATCAGTAGATTTGTCAGACCTTTTGATTTATCTGCTCCCCCTTTGGTACGTATGGGAGTAATTCGGTCTTCACAGCAGCATCCGATACTGATGCTGGATATGCATCATATTATTACAGATGGAATCTCTTCCGAAATTTTCATAAATGAACTTTCCACACTGTACAGAATGCCACAATTATCTCTGCTTTGTGGGCTTCCGCTCCGATATGTGGATTATGTTCAATGGTTGCATTCTCCTTCATCGAAAGAATGGTTGAAAATGCAGGAGCAATTCTGGAAAGAGGAGTTTAAAGGAGAAATACCTGTATTGAATTTACCTCTTGATTTTCCACGTCCCTTTATCCAGGATTTTGAAGGCGACCGTATTCCTTTTACAATTGGAAAGGATGATTTAAGTGCATTGAAAAAAACTCTTATATTAGAGAATGCGACTTTATTCATGGGATTAAGCGCATTGTTTAATATCCTGTTAATGAAATTAAGCGGGCAGGAGGATATCGTTATGGGGGTTCCTGTAGCAGGACGACGCCATAATGAACTGGCTGCGATAGTGGGTATGTTTGTGGGGACTCTGGCATTACGTCATTTCCCTATGAGAGAAAAGAGATTCTATGAGTTTTTGAGAGAAGTAAAAGATAAAACATTAAGAGCATTTGAAAATCAGGATTACCCATTCGATGAACTTGTCGAATGGGCGGCAGTGAGCCGTGATGCAGGGAGAAATCCCTTGTTTGATGTGATGTTGGTTCTCCAAAACCTGGATACTGAAATTAGCCCTAACCTTCTAAAACTTAAACCTTATTTACATCATAATGAAAATGCAAAATTTGACCTGACCTTGTTTGCAATGGAAACTTCAGATGGACTGGAATGTCTGATGCGTTACAGGACGGGCTTATTTAAGCGTACTACTATTGAACGATGGATTTCTTATTTTAAAAACCTGGTAAAATCAATACCGTCGATTCCTTCGATCCAATTAAAAGAGGTAGAAATTTTATCGGCTCGGGAACGGGAAACGCTAATCTATGAATTTAATAATACGGGCGTCGGCTACGATGGATTCAAAGGGAAGACGATCGGAGATTTATTCGATGACAAAGTAAAGAAAAACAGGGATCATGTGATTATTACTGGACCGGGAATGGATTCTGAAAATGATTTCCTGGTACAGGTGACTTATGGTGAACTCTATCATAGAGTGCTTACTCTTGCTTATATCCTGAAGGGAAAAGGGGTAACGCGTGATAGTATCGTGGGACTAATGGTTCCTCCTTGCGTAGAAACGATTATAGGAATTCTGGCAATTATAAAAGCTGGTGGGGCTTATTTACCGCTGGATCCGGGGCAGCCGTTGGAACGTATAAGGTATATGCTGCGCGATAGCAACGCGAAATGGCTTATTCTCTCGGAAGAGATAGGGGCTAAGATCGGAGTTGATTCTTCGATTGAATGGATTTACTTTCCTAAAGAAACGATACCTGGAATTGAAAATAATCATTGGGAATCTCAAAATAAACCT
>JAKAGC010000354.1 GCA_021817755.1 Acidobacteriota bacterium
TCAACGAGACATTATCACGGAGAAGGATTTTATTGATTATATTGGGTATCGCCGCAGTCGGAGCCCTGGCATCTTAATCTTCTTACTCTTTTAAAAGATTCTGAATGTGATTCCCAGCGCACCGCCGATATTGACTTCGGTATGTGTGCTATATTTTCCGTCATCGATCATGATATAAGGTTTTAAATATATCCCCAGGTTTTTATTGAAATTATAACGGGCACCTGCAAATAAACGGAAGAGGTTTCCTGTGTCATCATCTCTGATTTCCATCATTAATCCTGCTCCTGCAAAGAGATCTACTTTTTTCCAATTGGGGAAAGGATGGAAGGTTATTATCGGTTCAATATAACTGGCTTTATCGACATACTCTACGTTTATTTCTCTCATCGTTTGAAACCCGAGTCCCACGGAAAGAACCTTACTCATAAAAAGTTCTACATTGCCACCGGCTCCAAGGGCCGGATCTCCGAAAGGAAAAATACAGCCGTGAAATTCGGCAGAAAACAGCAAACGCCGTTTGGAACCGGAATCAGCAGCTAAAATGGTTCCGCCGAGAAATACAATCAAAAAAAACACCGGAATAATCTTTTTCAGTTTCATATTTCCTCCACACTAATCATAAAGAATAACGGGCATTGATTTTGTTTTTATACGGTACCCAAAGGAATAAAATCTTGTTAAACTTCATGATAAGGAAATAAAGATATCATAACTAAAAAGCAAATGCAATTCTCTTAATTTTTAAATATTCGGAAACTATTACCAACTGATTTTGAATGAATTGAATCCTGTATTAGATCGTGTTATTTAAGGGGGGGTCGGTTTTTTCGATAATGGTTTTTAACCGGTATGTTAGGCTTGATAATTGGAAGGGTTTGGGCATGAACCATGCCGGATCGATTTTACGTTTAAAATATTTGGATTCTAGGTGGGGACGTGCATAACCGCTTGAAATAAGAATTTTTACATTGGGATCGATTTCCTTAAGCATGTCGTAGACTTTGTCCCCAGAAAGTCCGGGCATTTCGATATCGAGAATAATGAGTCCAATATTATTTCGATTCTCTTTAAATATCTGTATCCCTATTTCTCCATTTTCTGCAACAAGACACGAGTAGCCTATGGAATCGAGCATTTCACTGCCGATTTCTCTTATAACGGCTTCATCATCTATTAGCAGAATATAGTTTTTGGAAGATGTATGCTCCATGTCTGCCATGGCAAGGAAAATCCTCCTAATGATTGGTTAATACTTTTCGTTGAATAGAGTACGTTCCCAATAATATATAGTCGGTTTCTTTCGTTTTGGCATATAATGATGCTTTAATAGATTTCCAATTTTCACTATTATTTATCAGAGAATTGATTGAAGTTACCGAGTAACCATATTCTCCTTTTAATTGAACCGGTAGACTGGT
Organism: Acidobacteriota bacterium; assembly: GCA_021817755.1. Classification (GTDB taxonomy): domain Bacteria; phylum Acidobacteriota; class Aminicenantia; order UBA2199; family UBA2199; genus JAKAGC01. The sequence goes on from JAKAGC010000354.1 coordinate 1,422, forward strand.
TGTACCCGGTGCCAATTTTTTTATCGCTTCAGGGATAACGCCTTCGGTAAAGGGTTCTCCGGAGCTTTCGATCTTAAAAACAGCTTTTACTGTTATAGCTGGAAGATCATCCGTTCCGAGGTTTTTTAATTGGAAAGTAATGGAAGGGACAACGACGATTTCATTATTAATCATCCCTTTATCTACCCATAAAGAGCTCTGGTTATCGAGTTGTAAAGCATAAGCCAGTTTTTGGGTAGCTTCATTGGCGAATTCCTTCACCTGCGGGGTTTCAGTTACTTCACCTTGTTTTAGTCCCAGGATTTCCTGTTTAATGGGGTAGATTTCACCGATACGGATGAGTCCTGAACCTTTGGAACGAGCGAATATTTTCGCTTTCATTTTTTTCCATTTATCTTTATTCTGGAGAAAGGCGGCTTTTGAGGAGGCTGAATATCCATACATGGATTTAATGGAAATCGGTTCACTGGTTTCTCCGGGGTTTAAAGGAGTGCGTAATGCGTTAGTCATTCCATCATCGAATGGAGACTGCGCTTCATCGAAGATAAAAACAGCCTGGAAATCGACATACTGTAATGGACGTTTGCCGACATTCTGAACTTTGATAATAATAGAAGGAACAATGGTAACACCTTGGGCAGTTACGGCTTTATCGACCCAAACGCTGTCAGTCGAAACGATACGGATGGAGTTTTTTACTTCGGCGGCGGACATTCCGCCGACAATGGCGATTTTATAATAAGCGATGACAAGGACAATGGCAGTAATGACTGCAATAATTAGAACCCAGGATTTTGATTTTTTAAAGAAGCCTGAAAAACCTTTTTCTTGATTATCCAAATATTTCTCAAAAATATTTTCATCGTTCATTTTAGCCTCCTCTTAATATTTTTAGATTGTTTTGAAAAGAAGAAAAGAAGAAAAAAAAGGGGAGTTATAAAAACTCCCCTTCGGTGTATCCACAATGGAGCGATGCACAAAGAGCAGGCATACTCCACTTTTTTAGTGTTATACGATACCGTAAGCCAGCATGGATTTAGCAACTTTGGTGAAACCGGCGATGTTGGCGCCCAGTACGTAGTTACCGGGTTGACCGTAAGCCTGTGAGGTTTCATAAGCGGCTTTGTGGATGGCTTTCATAATACCATGGAGTCTCTGGTCAACTTCTTCACGAGTCCAGGAGAGTCTGAGACTGTTCTGGCTCATTTCGAGACCGGAAGTTGCTACGCCGCCAGCATTGGCTGCTTTTCCGGGACCATACATAATTTTGTGTTCCAGGTAAACATTGATTCCATCAGGAGTGGTAGGCATGTTGGCGCCTTCGGATACAACGGTAATACCGTTCTTGATGAGGTTCTGAGCATCTTTACCATTGATTTCGTTCTGGGTGGCACTCGGGAAAGCACAATCTGCTTTGTGGTTCCACAGAGGGTTATAATCCAGTTTCGGATCAATCGGGGTGTAGACGGCTTTGGGATATTTTTCCACGTATTCGGACATACGGCCGCGACGGACATTCTTCAGATCCATTACGAAAGCGAGTTTTTCGCGATCGATACCGGCTTCGTCATAGATGTAACCGGCTGAGTCAGAAAGAGTGACGGGTTTGGCGCCGAGATCGAGGAGTTTTTCTACGGTATACTGTGCAACGTTACCGGAACCGGAAACCAGAGCAGTTTTACCTTCCAGGGTTTGTCCTTTAACTTTGAGCATTTCAGCCGCAAAATAAACAGCACCGTAACCGGTGGCTTCGGGTCGAATCAAGCTTCCGCCCCATTCCAAACCTTTGCCGGTTAATACGCCGGTATGCTCATTGCGGAGTTTTTTATAATATCCGAACAAGAAACCGATTTCACGACCACCAACACCGATATCACCGGCGGGTACGTCAACATCGGCACCGATATGACGGAACAATTCTCTCATAAAAGCTTGGCAGAATCTCATTACTTCAGGATCTGATTTTCCTTTGGGATCAAAGTCGGAACCGCCTTTACCGCCGCCCATGGGCAGGGTTGTTAAGGAGTTTTTGAAAATCTGTTCAAATCCGAGGAACTTGATGATTCCAAGATTCACGGAAGGATGAAATCTTAAACCACCTTTGTATGGACCAATGGCGTTGTTAAATTGTACTCTATAACCTTTCTGTACTTGTACATTGCCTTTGTCATCAACCCAGGGTACGCGGAAAAGAATAGCCCTATCAGGTTCTACAATGCGATGATAAATACCGGCTTTTACGAATTCCGGGTGTTTCTCTACTGTAGGTTCGAGAGATTCCATAACCTCCATAACTGCCTGATGAAATTCAGGTTCGCCGGGGTTTTTTTCTTTTACTTTAGCAATTAGATCATTAATAAACGACATCACTATATCTCCTTCTTTAAAATTTTTGTCTTAACAAAACAAATCTCTTAGAAGAGTTTTTATCAGAGTTAGCGCAAAATGTCAACTGGTTTTGATCGAAAAAGTAAAAAAAAAATTTCCATTTCCTGCTTATCCTTGACTTTCAAAGGTCTTAGGGTGTAAATATATTTTACAGTTTTTTCTTTTTTTTTCTAGATATCACTAAAATCACCGAAAATAGTTTTTTTGTGGAAAAACTTAAAAAATGTGTTAAAATATGACTTCTTTTTACTGTGGTTTTTTATGCGAGGTTTGTTGATGAATGACGATTTTTTAAAAAAAATCGAATGGCGTGTGGAACAATTTAGACATTTTCAAGATAGTTCGAAACTTTCAACTTTTCAGGAAGCGTTAAAAATAATAAACGAGGCATTAGCTTCAGGGAACAAAATTTTGGTGTTTGGTAATGGGGGATCTGCGACTCAAGCTTCCCATTTTGCGGCTGAACTGGTAAACCGTTTCTATTTTAATCGCAAACCCCTTCCCGCATTGGCTTTAACTTCCGATATGGCTTGTATTACGTCGATTGGTAATGATACTGATTTCAAGTATATTTTTTCCCGGCAATTGGAAGCTCTCGGGAAAGAGGGGGATATTGCTCTCGGTTTAACTACCGGAGGCCGTTCTCCCAATATTATGGAAGCATTCCGAAGCGCTAAAAGCACCGGTTTAAGAACGATTGCCCTATGTGGGCCTTATACGGGGGAGTTGGAAACTGCGGGAGTGGAGACGATTATTTCCATTCCTTCCCAGGATACCCCGGTAATCCAGGAATTACATCTCTTTTTCTTGCACATGGCTGCGGAAATCCTGGAAAAAAATCTTTTAACAGGAGATAAATAGAACAATGGTAACTGATTATAGAGGCGTCTCATTCTCTTTTAAGGATATTCGGAAAACAAAACGGTTAAAACGATTTCGATTGATTATGCTCCTGGTCATCCTTGCGGTGATCCTGGTTCTGGCCCTGAATTTTATCGAAGGTAGTAAGATCGATAAAATTCAGGAGATGCTGTTGCAAGGAAAATTCAATGACGCTTCGAGTAGCTTTAAAAGTATTGAATCTTCTTTTTTCCATCGTAAAACCAAAAAGGAATTGAAAGCAATTATCTCTCTTTTTTCAAATGATTTGGATATGGCACGGAACATTCTTTTGGGCCTGGATGGTAAACCGACAGGTGTGGATTATATAAAATTCCTTGAATATTTCGCGGAGTCTGCTCAATATCGAAAACTTGAAATTTATACCGCTTACCTTTTCAAACATAAAAAAGATGATACTCTGCTCTATTTTACCGCATTGTACCAGTCGGCGTTACTCCACCCGAAACAATCGAACGAAGCGATGAAAAAAATTTCACCGGCATTCAAGGAAAAGAATGCGAAAGAACTGGCAATCCTGGAAAAAAAGAATAACGAAATGGCAAAGGGCAAAATTACGTTTATT
>JAKAGC010000355.1 GCA_021817755.1 Acidobacteriota bacterium
AATCTTCGAGGGTTGATTGGTAATAATTTTCAACTTGTTATCGATTATAGATAACCCGGAGAGGTAGTTGTATTCGCCGGGACCTTCGCCTTTCTTTTGAAGGTTCTTGACGAATTTTCCCTGGGGTGTGAATTTTAATAATTGGGCATCATCGATTATAAAAATAGTACCGTCGGGTGCAATTTTAATATTACCGGGACGTTTAAAATAGAAATTTTTCCCATCGTCCTGGATGCGTAGAACTTCGGTGAGTTTCGCAATTCTTCCTGCATTTTTAGCTGTGGGTTTGTCTGGGTTCTGAATCACTTGTTGTGAAAAGATCGAAATTCCAAGGATAAGGGTTATTGTTATTAATCCGATGATTTGTTTTACCATATTTTACCTCCGTATTTGTTTTAAATTTTATTATAATCCAATCGAATGGGATTTACAAGAAAACGCTCGTTTTCCAAAGAAATTTTTATATAAAATAAATTCTCCCGTTTTGGGATAATCAAATCATTTAAAGCTATTGTGAAACTGATATTACCTTCCCATATGAAATTCAATAACTTACTCGATGAAAAACAATTCAGATTTTATTAGGTGTCATCAAAATGATATAAAAAAGCGAAAATGCTATAATGAAAAGAGACTCAAGAAAAATTTTAAATTAGTCCAGTAGCAATGTGCCCGTATTTTCCGATTATATCTTCGATGTATTTGATTGTGTATTTGGGCTTCATATGGTGTATTACCATTGGTAATTCTTTCTCAGGAGTTTCGAAACGGTTAAATAAAAATCTGGTAGTAGCCAGAATGGATATATCGGTATTAGAAAGAGAACCGAATAGTTTTACAATATTATCCACTTGTTTTTTTTCTTCCTTTGACAATGTATCTTCGAAGTGATCTATTTTGTGTGAGGGAGTAATAAAAAATCCATGATCGGATTTCCACATAATATCAATTATATTGAGATTTTCTGCGTATTCCATTTCATATGCGATTTCAGATGAAAAAGGACCAAAGTGGAACATGGAATAATTAAAATAAACAACTTTTGATTCAACCAAAAAATAAATCAGTTTTTGGATGGTGTCTTTTCCTATCTGTTTGCCAGGATAGGTTTCTAACATTTTTTTTACAAGATAGCCTATTAAGGCAGGATTCTTGAAAATATTTTTCACTTGCTGCATGAAATAATCTCCATTGATCTTTTTCTATCTTCGGGTTTTACATATATTCTAAATTGGTTAATAGCACCAATATTTTTGGCAATCCTCGAATAAGAAGAGAGCGGTCTTGCGCTGTTTTTCTCCGAATCGATGATGATGATTTCTTTATTATCACCTTTTTCTTTATTCATCTTGTACCAAACTCCTTTCGAGTTGTCCACATGATACCATATTTGAGAGTTTTTTAAAAGATTTTCAATTTTTTTTAATTTAGTTGCATTTGATTCGTCGGTGGTTTCGTCTGTCGAAAACACCAATCGGATATGGTTTCTTTCTAAAATTGCTTTACAATCAGGAATATCCTTGTTTTTCTTTAATAAATTCCACGCGTAAAAATCATCTCGATCCAGGTAAGCATTAATTTTATTAGGGCTGGGTAATTTACCATTGGGAAGGGCAGCTATAAGAGCATTTTTCAAGTGATAATCATATGCTCTTCGTGTTTTATGGAAATAAACCTGGGAAAACATCTGGTATCGGGCAAGAACAACAGCCTCCGCTACATGCCATCCTCCTTCATCTACTCCAAGAATGAGATCATCGGAATCCGGATCATTTCCGATTGCAACGGTATTCAACAAGCGTTGATAATCATAAACACCATATTTAACGCCAATGTGATGGGAATCCCTTAACAAATAATCTCCTCTGTCTGCGTCTAGTTGGCTTGAGATCAAAGTTTTCCAGAATATTCTTCCTTTCAAACTTGTGGGGTTACCTTCAATTAGAGCTGATACATCCTCTGCTTTAATAGTGTAATTATTTTTATTAAATTTATTTTCTTCGATTAATTCTTTTAGTGGCCCATTAATAATTGCAATTGAATAATCCTCATGCTGATACTGTTTCCCGGTTTTATTATTAATGGGCATGATTTCCTCGGAGGCATGAGAAAAAGGAGCATGTCCGATATCGTGCAATAATGCAGCAAGCCGAATTAATTGTCTATCTTTTTTTAACCCGGAATCATTATATTGCATTTCATTCTCTAATATTACCTTATTATGCCTATTCGTCGTAATAGAATCGAACATCAATGTTGCGAGATGCATTACCCCAAGAGAGTGTTCAAATCTAGAATATAGAGCACCGGGATAAATCATATCGGTTAAAGCCAATTGACGTATATGTCTTAAGCGTTGAAACCATTGCGAATTTATTATTTCCCTTTCCCATTCATTAAACGAAATGAAACCATAAATCGGGTCTCGTGTTTCGTAATTCTTCATAATTCATGACCTCTCATTCATTATCAATTCAATTTCCTCTCACAAATTTGATTATAGCATATAAAAAAAAATAAATCAGTTTCAATAAAAATATTTTGAAACAAATTTATAATAAATTTTTTCTAACTGTTTTCACTACTGTTTTTATTCAAGCACTTGAAATCATTTCCTTTTTGGAATACAATAATCTAACCTCAGGCGGAAGGTGACAAGTTGAAAACGGAAGACATCATGCACCCGGTCCTGGAAAAACTGGGTGATCGTTATACGTATGTAAAGCGTCTTGGCGGCGGCGAATACTCAAATGTATTCCTGGTAAAAGAAAATTCCACCAATAAAGAACGCGCTCTGAAAATCCTGGATTACCACTACCTTCTACAAAAATTAAAAAAAGAAAATATCGCGGATTCACGCCACAGATTCGAGGAAATAAAAAAACGCTTTACTACAGAAGCGAAACTCTATAAAAAAATCACCCACCCGAATATCGTCAAAATCCACGAAATGGGGGTTTTTGAAGATAAAAAAGAACAAATCGAAATTCCCTATTTCATCATGGAATATGTGAATGGTTCGAGCCTGGATAAAGTTATCAAAACAGAATCCCCTCTGCCTTTGGAGCGGGTTTCCCGTATTACTCACAATGTCCTGGCTGCCCTGGAAGTAATCCACAAAAATAATATTATTCATCGGGATCTGAAACCTGCTAATATCATGATCGAATCGGCTACTGGTAACGCTATCCTAATTGATTTTGGTATTGCGAAAGACCTTTTTAGCGGCACCAGATTAACTACGACAGGAGCTTTACTGGGAACTCCGACCTATATGGCCCCGGAACAATTTATGGACAGCAGCTCTGCGGGACCGGAAATGGATATATACTCCTTTGGAATTGTTCTGCATGAAATGCTCACAGGGGAACCTCCTTATAAGGGTGCAAACTTTATCGAAATCATGATGGCTCACCGCAAAAAAAACATTCCCTCTGTTTCACGAAAAATCCCGGCTCTTCCACAACAACTGGATAATGTGTTTGTGAAAGCTCTGGCAAAAAACCCGGAAAATAGATACAAATCGGCAAAAGAATTCATAAACGCTTTCCATAAATATTCACAAGAAAAATACGGAGGATTCCCAAAATTAAAATATATTCTCATTTTTGCCTTAATTCTAATTATTGCTATAATTCTTTTAATCGACCCTTTTCATTTTTTTCACAAAAGCAACAAACTAAAATCGGTTCCACCTGTTCAAACTGGGGAAATTACTAAAACGCTCCGGGAAACACCAACGAATTCAACAGCTAATACAACCTCTCAACCTGCGAAAACAAATAATCTTAAAGAGGAAACGAAATACAAACTGTATTTTGATACTGCCCGCGTAGCGCTGGAATCGGATGATTTCAACAAAGCGGTCGAAAACCTTAAACGGGCACGCGAAATTAAAGAAACAGATGAAACCGAAAAACTTGCGCAGGCGATTAAAACAAGGCAAGACCAATTCGATAAATTAAACGGTACAAAGGATTACCTCGCTATTACTGCGAAACTTTCTATTCCGGCTTACCTGGATTTTAAGCGGAAATTCCCGCAATCCTATTACCTCACCGACTTACGAAAGCGCATAAAAACAACAGACCCGACATTACCACCTGAAAAATACTGGAATAAGTCAATCAGGCAAAATTCCAAGGGATATTATGAGTATACTTTTGGAATTGAATGTAACAACCATACCATGGTGTATATTCCTGAAAAGAATATATGGGTGGATAAATACGAAGTATCCAATCTTCAATTTCGCAGGTTCATGGATTTAAAACGTCTCCCTATTCCCGCTCGTTCAGGAAATAAACAAATCAACGCAGGCGATTCGTACCCGGCAGTAATCACCTTCGGGGATGCCCAGGCTTATTGCGATACCTTCTGGTTTCGGTTACTTACAAAAGAAGAATGGGAATACTGTGCAGGAAAAGACATGTACGTTTTTCCCTGGGGAAACGAACCGGTCGCGACAGGGGAAATCTGGCGCGCCAATATAGACAGCCTCGAAGGAACAGTGGAAAAAGACGGATTCTCGGGAACGGCACCTGTTAAATCCTTTGAACGTTTCGCTTCTCCTTTCGGGCTTGTAAATATGGCGGGAAATGTTTGGGAATGGATACAGGGAAGATTACTTAAAGGCGGGGGATTGATTTCCATTGAAGATGATCTCCACATCAAGAAAACAATCGAAGGTGTGGAAAACGATAAAGAAGGTTTTCGCTGCGCCAAAAGCGAAAGTCAAAATGACTAGCTCAGGAAAATCTTTTTTATTAATTTGACAATGGTGTTTAAATATAATATAATATTATCTTGGATCGCGGGGTGGAGCAGCCTGGTAGCTCATTGGGCTCATAACCCAAAGGTCAGTGGTTCAAATCCACTCCCCGCTACCAATTGTGTTCTCCTCTGAATCTTTTAAAACGCGGGTATTTCACATCCCTTTCCCCCCTTTTAATTTTTTCTGTAGGAGAATGCTGTTCACGCTTTTTATTAAGGAATGTTCCCGAAATGCCTGTTTTAGTCGATAATATTCCTGTTACCGATTCAGCAAGCCTGTTCGGTTACGGACTTTTTGAAACCCTCCGCCTTTATGAAAATATCCCCTTTCTCCTCTCCGATCATCTATCCCGTCTACAACATTCTGCGATGGAACTGGGATTCCGTCACATCCCTTCAAAAGATGAATTAACCTGCCTGCTTCACGGGTATATCAATGAAAAAAGACTTACCAATTGCGCCATCCGTTTGTCTCTAACGTACGGTAGCGTAAGTG
>JAKAGC010000356.1 GCA_021817755.1 Acidobacteriota bacterium
TAAAAATAACCTCGCACTCTGTCAAATGCCACCGCTCCCAAATGCGACTTTTGCTGAGATGATTTTACATTGTAAAGATATGAATCCACATCCATCGTTGCGTACGGTTGTGGTTCCCACGGCTGTTTTTTCCCATTGGCAACATCCGCCAAGTCACTCGGATCATAAAAAATAAACTGCCCTTTAAATCCCGTTGACCACCACCCTCGCACATCATTCGGAGGATCAGGAATCGGAGGATAAGGTGGTTCATCCGGCCATACCACTCCATTGGCAAATCCATACCAACAATTTCCCGTTCCCTTTGTCCCTACAAACACAACCGCGGATTTTGTTCCTGCTGTAATCCACTCTCCTCCCGACCATTCATCAGAATGATGATAATCCTTCATTGTATGCGGTTCAGTAGTATAATCCAGTGTGGATGTATACTGAAGCAAAACCGTATAATCCAACAATGTCCCGGAAACCGGTGGATTTCCCTCATTCCAGGGACCAATTGCATATAAAGAAGGCCCCTCACCCGACCATCCCCCATCTCGAAAACGACCCGTTGCCAGATATTTTCCCGGTGTATTCAGACTCGCCCAGGACACTGGAATTTCAAATAAGTAATCAGCCGTACTATAAGGCGAAACTCCATTAAGCCGCCACATTCCCGCTACATTAGGATGCGATAAATCCAGATCACACCACCCATGCGTCAAATAATTCAAATCATCTTGAAGATGTTGACTCCTGCAAAAATAAAGTTTCGCTTTATCCTGGGAACCCTGAGCCGGTAAATACGCAATATCCGTACGCGGCATTTCTAATTGTCCCACTTTCATAATATCATGAAAACCCTGCAAGGTATATGCTGTATTTAACTCTTCCACCCGCTTTTGTGAAGAAATCACAGGTACAGGTATCGAAACCTCAGAGACCTGTTGTTCCCAATCATGCCCCACAGCAAATAATGAACCTGGAAACGAATCTATTACATCTGTCGGATCCCCGTGAGGATAATAAGTCATTCCTGTTCCCCCATACAACCAACTCTTTACAATAGAGCCTTCCTCACCCTGCGGTAACCGGAATGCGCCTATGTATTTGAAATCCGACGGTTGTAGCCGATTCTCAGAAGAATTCTTTTCACCTATGCTGTCTGGTTGAATATATAAAATCGACACCATTAAGAAAAGTAAGATGATTTTATTCATATCTTTCTCCCATAGATGTATGAACAGACCAATCTGTCAGGCATACATTTTTTCCATGTGTCATAATGAAAGTATTATAATATAAAAATACTTTTTTTCAATGTACGGGGGGCTTTTTTACAAAACCGCCCCCCTTAACCCCCCGAAAAATTTTTTACTAATGTAATTTATATTAGCGGTCAGCCCATCGATACGCTGCAATGAACACGAGTCGAGATGCATCTGCCATTATTTCTGGGTTGATCCGGTAAATGTTTTCATCGGATTTATGATAATTTAAATGCGGTCCATTTGAGTATAGATTCGCACAGATAGCACCTTTTAAGTAAAATGGTGCAAAATCGGAAGACCTCACCCCTATCTCTTTCAAATAATGGACATCGGAAAGAGTATAAAGCGTCTCATTTGCTTCTCTAAGGTTTTTTTCAAATTGAGGCGGATTCGCATTCAAACCACAACCTACACGATCACCCTCCCCTACCATATCAAAATTAAACATTGAATCGATTTTCGTAAATTGTGAAGGAAAGTGTTCAGCCATATATGAAGAGCCTTCCAATCCGAGTTCTTCACCACCAAATAAAGCAAAAACCACCGAACGACGAGGTCGAGTTTTCATTTTAGAGAAGGCGTAGGCGATTTCCATCACAACCGCACTTCCACTGGCGTTATCATCAGCCCCCGGAAACATCAATCCCATATGAGTACCGCAATGATCCAGATGCGCCCCAATAATAACACATTCCTTTTTCAGTTCAGGATCACTTCCTTCTATAAATCCAATTACATTGTACCCTATTCCATCAGGGAAATTACGAGATTGAACACGATAATCCACAACTGCATTTAACGAAAACGATTGCGGTTTTTTAGTGTTTCTTAATTTATCTTCCATTAAAGAAGCATTTATTCCCTTCTCTTTCAATAACCGATCCGCAGCCGCATAACTAATCAACGCTGGTGTAAATCCTTTAATAAAATCACCGTTAGGATTCGCCTGAGGATCCGGATAAATATATATTAATCCCACTGCCCCTAATTCTTTTGCTACCTGCATTCGGTGCCGGTGCTGATCGTGATCTGTAAATCTCCTATCGAAACGATCCGGTACACCACGGAAGCATAATACAAATTTCCCTTTCACATCAATACCGGCATAATCATCATAACCAAGCTCAGGAGCCTTGATTCCCCACCCTGCAAAGACTACAGGTGCTTTATTACTACCGCTATCACTATAAAGAAGCGGCATAAAATCTTTTTCTACTGTAAGAGGAAATGAATTTCCATCCGCATAGATGGTCATTTCTGCTTTATCGATAATTACATAAGGAGATTGATACGCTTGCAGGTATCCATCCTCATTTTCATACGGCTTAAGTCCCCATTTTTTAAAATAATCGGCAACCCATCTTGCCGCGGCTGTATATCCTTCATGCCCTGTTAAACGACCAGCAAAACGTGAGGACGAAAGCTCTTTACAAAAATTATAGGTATCCACAGACTCGATTGCATTAATCCCATCATCCAACTTTGCATTAGATTTTTCACCGGGAAAACAATATACTACTGAAATAATAATAAATACGACAGAAAGAAATTTTACTGCTTTCATAATAACTCCTTAATAAATTAAATTCAGACATCTTAGCATATTTTGAATTATATTTGAAGAGAAGGATTTTAATTACTTAAATCAGATACATAAGCAGGTATATAAAGTGTTACGGTAGTCCCCCGGTCAGGTTCGGATTCTACAGCGATATGTCCTTCATGTTTTTTAAGAATTGAAAAGCATATCGTTAATCCTAACCCCATTCCTTTTTGATTCACTTTATTTTTCGTTGAAAAGTATGGATCAAAGATTTTATCCAGGTAATTGACCGGAATACCGATACCATTATCTTGAATCGAAATTTTTACATACCAACCTCTATTTAAAAGCATTTTATTTCCTGATTCAATGAAGCAATTCTCAGAATGAATAAAAATCAAACCACCCGAAGGTATTGCCTCTACAGCATTAAGCAGGATATTATCTAAAACTTGCGATAACTGATCTTGATCCCCATATACTTCTAAAAGCTCCTGTGTATGAGTAATATTGCATTGAATATTCATTGCAGGTGAAATTGCATTACATAAATTATCAAGAAGAGGAATTATATTCAACCTTTCTTTATTCAGCCATCCCCCAGGAGAAAAAGTTAGAAATTTTTTTGCAAGCTCAACCGCTTTCATAGTAGCTTTTTCGGATTTGAGAAGGTATTTGTAAGATTGCTCATCCTCGGAAGCCATCGAAATAGCAAGAGATATGTTTCCAATGACTGCAGAAAGCAAATTATTAAAATCATGCGCAATTCCACCTGCAAGAATACCAAGTGATTCCAGTTTTTTTATTTTAAAAATTTCTTCCTCCAGTTTCTTTTGCTCAGAAATATCACTTGCTACACATACAATTCCATCCGGAGCGCCTGTATTATTCTTTAGTAACGAACAGGAAAAAGAGACAGGAATGATTTCCCCTTCTTTCGATTTAAAAAGAAGTTCTGTATTCTTTATGTTTCTTCTACCAATAATTTTATTTAAAATTCCTTTTTTTGCTTCTTTATCATCAAATAATATATCTACAGAGACTCCCTGAAGTTCCATTTCTTCATACCCTAAAAGTGAAAGAGTTGAACGGTTAACCGTACTAATTATACCTTGACAATCCAGAATAATTAGGCATTCTTGCATAGTAGAAATAATATTATCTGCTGCTGACGCAGGGGTTATCGTTAGAAATTTGTACTTGATAATCGCATAAACTGAACCTATTGCCCACGCAATACCAACAGTATCTGCTATATTCGGAATAAAATGGACATTAATTATTGGAAATATCATATCCACCATTCCACCAAAGACAAGACTAAGTAATGTAATTTGAAAAACTAATTTAGCCTGTTTATTTAATTCCGGTTTTCTCTTGTCTTTGGATAACCGATAAAAAATACAAAGCCCCGCCCCCATAAAAATAACAATATAGATTAAAAGAATAATTGGCCAGACACTTTCACCAAAAAAAGGTTTCCAGCCATAATCAGTTTTAAAAAAATCGACAAACAATTTTCCGGACCATTGGGCAAATAATAAAATTATGGGTATTACTATCATCCCCAATACTACCCAGGACTTTTTTAAAACATCTCTCTTCTCAGCAAAGACCAAGGAAAACCAAAGAAATAAAGAGCTGAAACCAACCCAGCCCAAAGCCCCAATATTCGCCCATATTATAGCAGTTTCACGAGTCGACAATGGATTATGGATAAATACCATCGACAGACTCCATATAGCAAAGCATAGAAGAAATAATGCGCATATACGATTTAAAGTACCTTTCGGATTCCTTAAAAGAATAACAATTCCAAGAGTAAGGTACATAAAAATATTGAAAGTATGAATATAGGGTAAGAAAGTCATTGGCCCCCTCCATTCAAAAAGGCATACTTTCCACTTATGAAGTCATACAGGCCACACATATAAAAAAATCCCATAAAAAATTTCCTCCGGGTCAAGATTCTACCCAATACTTTAATACCACAAATACCTATAAATTTCAATCCCTTATACTTAATCATAATGCTTGAATTCAGTAACAATCTCTTTATAAATAGAAAAAATTTTGAAACCTATTCTAAATTTATTACGTATAAAGTATCTAAAAAGGATTAAAAGTGAGAAGTGTAATGTAAAAAATTTAAAATATAGGAGAAAAATCACATGAAAACCAAAAAAATTTCAAAGAAACTCAAACTGAACAAGCAGACAATGTCTAACCTGAATGGAGTTGAGATGACCCAACTTCTCGGAGGAGCGACACTTACATGCCCGACCCTCTATTGTACGGACATGGAAACGATGTGTGGAGATACCTGCCTTCCTAAATGTACAGCTATTGAAACAGTTTGTGACATTTTTTGTATTCAGCCTTAAGGTAATGGTAATTTAATTACTAATTAAAATTCACACGGCGCCATACCGAATGAAGTTCTTTATTTTGATTTATTTAATTTTGG